>NZ_JBZMXT010000139.1:0-3599 GCF_058506495.1 Methyloceanibacter sp.
AACACGGGGTTGCCCGCGATAAGCGTTTCGGGAAGTGGAGAAGGCTGAGCCAGGAAAGGCCAGTGGTAAGCCTTCATTGCCATTTCGGCATTGAATGCTTCCCACATGTCGCCGGTGGGGATCACTTCGATGATGACAACGCTCCGAATCTTGTCGGAATGGTCCAAGGCCATTCGGTAAGCCACCCGCGCGCCGCGATCGTGCCCCATGACGCTGAATGCCGAATAGCCCAAGGACGCCATGGCAGAGGTTAGCAATGCCGCCATGCGGCGTTTGGAAAAGCTATCGTGGTCCGGCGAGTCCGCAGGGATAGTGCTTGCTCCATAACCGGGAAGATCTGCGATGATGCAGGTGAAGTCGCGGGCGAGCGGCTCCGCGAGCTTGAGCCACGTTGCGTGGTTCTGCGGATAACCATGAAGTAAGAGCAGTGGTTTGCCCGAGCCCCCCACGTGGACGCTTATTCTTTCGTCTCCAACCGGCAGTAACCGATGCTCGTATCCTGGAAAGATCGATCTCGCCATCTTACCGCTCCCAAGATGCCAGCAACGCCCAGTCCTGGAAGTCCAAGTTCATTTAGTTCAACGCATCTTATCCAGCCGGACAAAGAGCCGAACGTACAGTCACATTTTAGGGCGGATCCGATGCACCCTGATGTCCGCTTATGGCACATAGCAGACATCAATCGTCAGACCGCGAATGTCTGCTTATGGGGGCAAACCGGACGTCCCGAATTCGGTTAGGGATGTCGGCTAATGATCCATCGCGGACATTGTGAGCGGCGACGAAAGTTGCCATGCCATAAGGGCGGTGACACCACGCGGGAAGATATGTCGCAGGACAGGTTCAAGAGACAAGGCCAGATTTGGTTCCCGAGGGGACCCGATAGTAATACAGATTAGCAATTAGTCTGACGCTTGGAGCTTCCCGATGAAGGACACGCATCAAAAAAAAGCAGCGCTGGCGAAGCCAGGTCGAGCCACGATTTGGATCCGCCGGACGTTGGTAGTGGCGGCAGTGCTTTCACTAGTTGTGGTCGCCACGGGGTTTGCGTGGTCTACACTGACCTCGCTTAATAGCACCGCTTGGATCAATGACGACACACCAGAATTCAAGGGCATTGTAGATTACCTCAAGTCGACTCCAACCGAAGACGCCGTTGCGAACGTTGTGATCGTCCATGGCATTTCCGATCATTGTCTCGGTTACTCAGATACTTTGATTACCAATCTCAGCGAGCACCTTACTGAAGGTAGTAAGCGTAGTGATAAAGGCGCCATGCAGGCAGCCTTCAAGACCTTCGACGACCTAAATAAGAAGGGGAAACTGGGGAGCATCTATCCGCCTTTAAAGGCGAACTGCAATCACGGAAGCATCGGCGAGTACGCCGATTCCATCGGCGTCGACGAGGCAAAAGTTATGGCACCGTATGCCCCGGGCGATTCCAACTTCGTCGTCGACGCACAGGAAGCGCTCTGTGATGCGATCAATAGAGCTGGTAGCGATACTGCTCGATGCTTCAAACTCGGGGTTATTAACGAGGATAAGAGCGTTTACGTTACAGGCTTTGTGCGCGTGGTCAGCTTCGACGGATTGCGCTTTTTCGAGCTAGTATGGACACCAGCTACGCGCTGGGTGAAGGACCGATTGGTAAGGCTCGATGCCTCCAACAAAACTGTCAGCGACGGCGCGTTCAACCAAGCCCTCAAATCATACATCATAAACAGCGCCATCGCGGACGCAGTTGCTTACCTGTCCGACCCCGGAGTGCTTGTGAACCTCAACCTTCTCCAGACCTTCTGTCTTGTGGTAGCCGCCAACTCCCAGATGCCCGGTGACGAGAGCGATTTGTTCACCTGCAATGCAGATCACCTGAAGTCCGCTCGAGACTTCGATGGACGGCACCGCCTGTTTTTTATGACTCACAGCTTGGGCACCCGCGTGCTGTTTGATACGTTGGGTCTCCTTGCTTCAGACGAGTTGATCGGTGAGATCCGGAGCCGATTGAGGCGGATAAAGGCCCAAGTACCCGGGCAGTACAGAGACACTCCCGACAACAAATTCCCAACCTTCCTTGAACACTTCAAGCCACGCTTCTTCGCGGCAATCGACGCAGTCTATGCCTTCACCAACCAGGTACCACTTTTATCGGCTAACCTGACTAGCCCATTTGTAAAGCCGCGAAACCTGTCAGACGGTGACGAGTACGAGGCCGTTGGTAAGGAGTTCCAGGTATTTCTGGAAAAACGCAACCTGGCCGCTGGCGACGACCGAAAGCTACAAATCGTCTCCTTCCACGATCCCGATGACCTGTTGAGCTACCAGCTCGGTTGCTGGTATTACCAATCGCAAGTCAGGTACATGAAGAAACACACAGCGCTGCTGAAGCAAAAGTATGCACAACTCGAGCGCGATTTGAGCCTCGATGAGAATAAGCGCGACTTCAGGCCATTGCTTCGGGCCATCGAGAATGTACACTGTCCAGCGCTTGACAGAGAGGGCTGGACTGAGCTCACCGCCCGGTACCGGGGTCAGGGACCCTCAGAAATGCTGGAGGTCGCAAAAAATATAAAGGAACAACTGCAGAGGGATGCAAAAGCAGTGTTTGTCGATGCGCCGCTAAGAATGAATGCATTACGGGTACCAGGTATCATCGCCCACCCACTGCAGGTCCACTCCAAATATTATCAAGATCAGAAGGTACACAGATGGATATCCTACGGCTATCAATAGGCGCGCGTCTCGCCGCATTTCTGCTATGTAGCGCTCTGCTCGCAGGCGGTCTAATGGTTCCAACCGCTGGAGCACATGACGGCCCCGTAGACGCCGAAGGCTGCCATGAAGAAGACGGTGTGAGGCACTGCCACTGAGCTTTGGCCTCCGCGAATTCACGTCACCACGCGGTCGCAACGAACTCACACTCTCTCGGCACTCCCCAGCACACTGATCACGGCAAAGCTGGATGGTGACAATCAAGAAAAAAACCTGGCACGGGGGCCAGGGTTGGTGTGAGTAAGGACAATTTGGCTAAACAAATGCTGGTTGGATGGAGCCAAGCACTGCTAGGGGAAAAATATTGCCTGACCTCAGGCTAGCCGCTCTCCGTTAGGGTTTTGAAAAAGAGGCCGACGTAGGTCAGCATGCTGCTGAATGACCTGCTCTGCACAAGCTCTTGATGTCCACTATTGGCACTTAGCGGACATCGACTGTCGGGGCTGGCAAAGCGGCTCTATGACTTAAACTGGACGTGGTCCGTGCGCGCTCCGAGGTTCAGCTGGCGCTAGCCTTTAAGTCCTCTGGAATATCATGGCCCCGGTGTTGACGTTCGCACATGCGAGGTCTCGTTGGGCACCTGGCCCCTTCGATCTTGTCTGGGAGCTATAGAAGAAGTTGGAAGCTTCCGAATATCTCGCGTTCATACCGCTGCTAATCTACGGCATTGCCCTGGCTGACCTGCTTGGCCAGTGGCGGCGGTTCTTCGATAGAGACTATTTCTATCTGCCCTACTTTCTCACCACACTGATTTTTACCGAGAATGCCATTTGGAGTGTCTATGGGTATCTCGAAGTAACTTCGCATCTGGAAGGCATAGAATATTTTCA
>NZ_JBZMXT010000140.1:0-3592 GCF_058506495.1 Methyloceanibacter sp.
GATAGATCGCTCCATCGGGCAACTTCCTGCCAATGTTCCCCGTCCACACCATCACAGAGCCTTCCCGCTCAGGGTGCGGGATAAATTCCGCGCCGGTCGGCTTATGTATGACCAGTCCGTCGCGGACCTCGAACTGATCGGGCGTCACGTTTACCGTCATCGTCTTAGCCTCCAGTTCCCCACCATTGCGCCCGCTATGGCGCATCTGCCGTTATTTCAACTTGTCAGCATTTAGGAATTGTTAAGGCGAAGGTATCGGCCTGCTACACTCAGCCTGCGCGGGGGAAAGCACTCAGAGGGAGCTTTCCGTTGAAAGAAAACAAGGCACGACAATCGCACACCCGCTTATTCAGGGTTACATCGGGCCGGATCACAAAGTGATCGACATCAAGGCGTTCTACTCAGCTCCAGTGCAAGCGTTGAAAGACGCAAGAAAGGCAACTCGCTGAGGGAGGCAGGAAGATGAGTACACCAGAGGAGCTGTACCAGCGTGCTGGGGCGCTTCTGACGGACATACCAAACTTTATGCATCAAGGACCACTCGATCCCACCGAGGATCAATGGCTGGCCGGAGCGATTGCCGTCATTGAGATGTCGCAATCACTAGCGCCGAACCCCGACCACAACGAAGTCAAAGATGCTAAGGCAGCGGTTACGCAAGTTAATAATCATATTGTCAACGTGGACTTCCGAACACAAAACGCACGGCATGTTGTGTCGGCGCTGCGCCGCGCTCTGGCTCGCTTGGAACTTGTCGTGCCGACCGCAGTCGTGGGCGCGTTTGTTTCCGCAGGCGATGTGTATGAGGCATACAAGGTTGTTGGAGATGTATTGAAAACCGCGACTGATGCGGTGCTCCTAGTCGATCCTTATGCAGACGAAAGTATTCTAGATGCATACGCTGTATTAGCCCCTGAGACGGTAGCGGTCCGCATCCTGACCGATGAGGACAAAGTCAGCCCAGGACTTAAGCCTGCTCATGAGAAATGGAAAAAGCAATACGGCGACACGCGGCCGCTGGAGGTGCGCGTCTCGCGGAACCTGCATGACAGATTAATCATTGTGGACACAAAAGAGGCGTGGACAGTCGCGCAGTCCTTCAAGGACCTTGCTGTGAAGAAACCAACGACTATCGTCCACACGCCGCAAGACATTGCCGAACTGAAGATCAAAACTTACGAGACCATTTGGGGCGACGCTTACGCGATGGCATAGCTGTTGCGCTACAGGAAACACTAGGTTGGTTAAAGGCTCTTCGACCTATCGGACGCTGGAGGAGTTCATCCAGAACCGGATGGCGATGTCGCACATCTACCAACCAGCCATGCTGATCGAACTGCTGAGGAACGATGGGCGTTCCGCCCTTACCGATATAGCGAAGGCCCTTCTGGAACATGATCAGTCGCAGATTGAATACTACGAGCAGATCACGAAGAACATGGTTGGGTGTGTCCTGACGGACAGTCACGCCATCACGCGCAAGCTCAAGGACGGCAACCCCTCGGGCAACATGACGCAAATTTTGCGCGGCTTCAGTATCTGTGCGCCGCTGATTTCGATCTTGATAGCGCGAGTGTCGGCGTGAGGGCCAGAAGCATCAGACCACGAGAGATCCCAGCCGGCCTCTATCATCACTAAGTCCGAGTCTAGGTTTTCGGTGCAGGCGGGTTGACCGAGGTCAAAGCTTGCCAGCCGCCCCGAAACCAGACTAGCTCCAGCACTAGAGATGAGCCGTGCGCACCGGCCTCGATACGTTCGACAAGCTGCCATTTTCGCCGGCGGAGCTGGCACCTCGGAATTACCATGCCGATGGAAAAAGCTACAGGGGTACAATCGCCTGAAGACTTAGGCGCTGCTCTAGTGGAGATAGCGAGGGGTCTTGCCCATGAGCTAAACCCCGGCCGGCGCCAACCAGTGCATGCTGGGTTGGATAGCTCCCTGGAGCGTGATTGGGGCTTTGATAGTCTTTCCCGTGCAGAGCTGCTGCTTCGGATTGAGCGCGCCTTCTCCGTTCGACTGCCCGAACGTCTTTTGGGAGAGGCAGAGACGCTCCATGATCTGCTGTCAGCGCTAGCAGACGCGCGAACCCTGCCATCGATGGATGTGTCCCGCAGACGCCGCGTTGCCGAAGAAGTTGCCGAGGCAGCGCCGGCCGACGCTGAGACGCTTACGAAAATCCTCGACTGGCACGTCCATCAGCATGGCGAACGGACTCACTTAGTGCTTTGGCATGGCGACGGGGAGGAAACCAGCCTTACTTATCGGCAGGTCCAGAGTCAGGCACTAAAAGTCGCAAACGTACTAGTGCGAGCTAGCCTACAGCCTGGCGAGCGAGTCGCAATCATGCTGCCAACGTGCGTCGAATTCTTTGCAGCGTTCTTCGGAGTTCTTTATGCCGGCGGTGTGCCGACGCCAATCTATCCGCCAGCACGTCCTTCCCAGATTGAGGAGCATCTTAAACGACAGGCCAGCATTCTTCGGAACGCGCAGGCAGTGCTGCTTATTGCCGAGAAGTCAACCTCGGCTGTAGCGCGGCTTCTAAAGCTGCAGGTCGAGAGCCTGCGAGATGTGGTCAGTGTTGACGAGCTGAGACACGGCCCAGAGAGCGAAATATTGGAATTGGCGGCCGACAGCACAGCTCTTCTGCAATACACCTCTGGCAGCACTGGCGATCCGAAAGGTGTAGTCCTGAGTCATAGCAACATGCTGGCCAATATCCGAGCGATGGGCGAAGCGATGGAAGCAGGGCCGACCGATGTATTTGTGAGTTGGCTCCCACTCTATCATGACATGGGGCTGATCGGTGCTTGGCTTGGCAGCCTCTATTTCGCTGCTCCGCTGGTTGTGATGTCGCCACTTATGTTCATCGTTCGGCCGGAGCAATGGCTGTGGGCGATCCACCGTCATCGGGCAACCCTTTCTGCTTCACCGAATTTTGGCTTCGGCCTTTGCCTGCACAAAATTCAAGACCGAACCATTTCCGGTCTCGATCTCAGCTCGCTACGGATGGTGGCCAATGGTTCGGAGGCGGTATTGCCTGACACGATCCGCCAGTTCAGCGATCGTTTCGCCAAGTATGGCTTTCGGCCGGAGGCGATGGCGCCTGTCTACGGCTTGGCTGAGAATGCAGTGGGGCTAGCCTTTCCGCCACCAGGTCGGGCTCCGATTATTGATAGAGTTGATCGTGCCGCTTTGATGCAACAAGCACGGGCGCTCCCCGCAGCGCGTGGCGACGCTACCGCACTAGAATTTGTTGCATGTGGGCGTCCTTTGCCGGGACACGAAGTTCGCATCATTGGTCCGACTGGTGAGCTCGGCGAACGGGAGGAGGGGCAGCTTCAGTTTCGGGGTCCGTCCGCCACACTCGGCTATTTAAACAATCCGGTAAAGAACCGAGAGCTGTTTGACGGCGATTGGCTTAACAGCGGTGATCTCGCCTATATCGCCGGCGGCGACGTCTATATCACCGGCCGCTCGAAAGACATCATCATTCGCGCCGGGCGTCACATCTATCCCGAAGAGATCGAGTCGGCAGCAGGCGATGTCCCAGGCGTGCGTAAGGGGTGCGTTGTTGTTTTTGGGGCTCCGGACC
>NZ_JBZMXT010000141.1:0-3592 GCF_058506495.1 Methyloceanibacter sp.
ATTATCAGCGCTGGCGAGTTCTTTGTGCCAGTCACCCACCCGAACGACGCGATCGCAATAGCCGCAATGCAGAATGCAACGCCAGTTTCGGTGACGCCGTTCCCTGCCCTCTATACGTACTGCCTGAGATACTTCGCCTGTACGTCAGCGACCCAGTTGCCGACGTTCCACGAACCGTACGAGCCCATGCCGTCGCGTGGATCATCCCCCCAGCAGACAGGGACGTGAACGAGCGACAAACCGTCGTGCGCGACGGCCGAGCCTAGCGCCTCATCCAACTCCTCTTGCGTCTCCCCGCCGTAGATTGCGAAAACCCCCTCTACAGCTTGCGCCAGCTGCACATAGTCGACCGTGACACGATCATTGGTCGCGAATTCGCGACCGTATTGCGCTTCCTGCAGACCTGTGATCGCCGCCATCCTCCTGTTGTCAAAAAGGACGATGCAGCCTTTCGCCCCGTGCTGCACGGCGTCAATCAAAATCTGCGGGTTCATCATGAACGAGCCATCGCCCGTGAAGGCGAAGCCGTATCGGGGCCGGTCGGCAACGGCCGAAGCGAGCAGCGCGCTCACCGCAAAGCCCATGTAGGACGCGCCACTCTCGGTAAAGGTCTGGCCGCTCCGGTCATCCACAACGATCTGAAATCCATTAGCCTGCACATCACCGGCGTCGAAGTATTTGACGGCGCCGATTTGGTTGGCGAGAGAGGCCGCACGGTGGATGGCGACCGGCTGGGTCAGGACCGGTCGCCCCCACGCCGCATCCGGCAGCGGCGGACAGGCCAGCCGTTCCGCCTTGAAGGCTTGCCACTCGGCCTTCTTGGCGCGACAGCCTGCAAGCCAATCGGCTCGTTGGGCGAGGTCGATCCGGTTGGATACCTTGGCCCGATCGATCAAAGCACGCGTCACGGAACCGACGTCGCCCGGCAGGCCGATCGTATTCGCGTAATGCGCGAGATCGTCGAGGTCGCCGTTGATGTTGATGACGGCCCGAGCGTTGGGGTAGCCGATGCCGGAACAGTCTGCCTGGCAGACGCCGCGCGTGCCGATCGCAATCAGCAGATCGGCGTGCTCCATCGCATAGTTGCCGCTAATCGAGCCTTTTGATCCGCCAACATGCATATTCTGGGGGTGGGCGTCCGGAAGGACACCGGTGGAACCCGGTGAGAGAACTACGGTTGCGCCGACACACTCGGCAAGCTCGGTAATCGCCCCATCATGGCCACGGCATCCGCCACCGGCCTTGATGACGATCCGCCGGGCCTCAGCAATTCGGGCAATAGCCTGATCAAGCACCTCACCGCCCTCAGGGCGCATCGCCGGCACGGAAAGCCGCGTCGGCAGTGTCTCGATATTGATGCGCGTGCATTTCGGTTGCGTGTTCAGTGGCAGTAGGACGTAGAACGGTCCCGCCTTGTAAGGATGGTGCACAGTTGCAGTGCCGCGGCGCATGCATTCACGCAAGGCCTCCGGCGTGTGCAGCGTATAGGAGGCGCCCATCAACGCTGTCATGCGCCCGAACAATCCCTGCTCGGGCTTCGGGATCTGCTGCATGTTGTAGCCTTCTCCCCAAGTCGTCTCGTCGCCGTAAATGTGATAGACGCCCACGCCGTTCGAGGCAGCTGCCAATGATCCGGCCATCGCCTGTAACGCACCTGGCCCGATCGACGTGACCACGGCACCGGTTTCGCCGTACTGCCAGGCAAGAGCTGTTGCCGCGTGCGCCATCTCCACTTCGTTGCGGCAGTTGATTGTCCGCGTGACGCCGTGTTGCTCGTAAACACGGAGCACCTCTGCAAGATCGGTTGAGCCGTGGCCGAAGATCGCGAAGTACTTGGACACCCCTTGGCGTAACAGGCCGAGCACAAGCGCTTCCGACAACGAAACTTGCTGCAGGCGATCGAGTTTGCCGGCGGCCAGTGCGGGAGCCAGACCACCTGCTTCTGCAATCGCTTGCGCGCGGTCCTGACTTGATGTGACCGACATCGGCAATCTCCTTCGCAGTTGTGGACTATGGAACGTCCATCGCGGCGAAAACCATACTATTTTTCGCAATATGAAAATTATTCGGCATTGCGAAATATTGTTGACGCAGAGCAAACACACATGCGACCAATTTGGCAACCAGGGAGTTGGCATTGGAAGACATGCTCAGCGAAGATTCATTATTGCAGCGGCGCAATGAGACCACGACGCCACGCCGCGATATCCAGTCGGTTGATCGCGCCCTGTCGATCCTCGAAGCCATCGCCAAAAAAGGCGGAGAGGCCGCACTTTCCGACCTTGCCGCTCAACTGCGCCTCAATGTTTCTACCTGCCACCATCTCATCTCGACGCTTGTTGCGCGAGGGTATGTCGTCAAAGGTTCGCGCCGAGGCTCCTATTCCCTCGGACCACAACTGCTCGTGCTCTCAGGCCGGGTGAACTGGCAGGACGATCTGCCGAGGCGGGCCGAACCGGCGATGGACCAGCTCAACCAGGAGACAGGCGAGGCGGTTCACTTCGCCGTGCTACGTGGCGATGAACTGGTGACGTTGGTCAAGCGGGACGCACTCCACGCCTTGCGCGTCGACACCACGGCGGCCGGCAAAGCTGTCGCTTGTCATGCCACGGCAACGGGAAAGGCGATCCTCGCCTGGATGGCAAAGAGCGACGTTCAGGCCTTGCTGAAGCGCCACGGGATGCAGCGCTTCACGAAACACACGATCACACGACAGACCGCGCTGCTGAAGGAACTTGCCGAGATCCGCCGAACGGGGATCGCGATGGACTGGGAGGAGTTCCAGCCCCACGTCGTTTGTTTGGGCGCTGCAATTCATGATCACACCGGCGCAGTCGTCGGCGCGATTAGCGTCTCGACGCCAACACCGCGGGTCGATGACGCGCATGTTGCCCGTGTCCGCGAGGCCGTCTCACGAACTGCCCATCACCTCTCGACAGGCGCGCCGCGTTTGCCTGAAGCAAGCAAGAACTCGAAGAATCACGAAGACCCGACCACGCGTGAGAAAACGCCACGCCCGCAATCCAAAACGCAGACGACGAAAAGGAAACGCACCAATGGTTGAGATGCCGCAACCCGCAACCGTCGGCTTTGTTGGGCTGGGAAATATAGGGCGGCCGATGGTCGAATCCCTCCTGCGCGCAGGCTTCGACGTCGCGATCCGCGACGTCCGTGAACAAGCTGCCGAACCGCTAGTGGCAGCAGGCGCGCGCTTCATGAAGACAAATCAGGAACTGGCGGACGCCGCTGATCTGATCGGCATCGCGGTCGTCGATGACAATCAGCTTCTCGATCTGGTGACAGGTGAGGGAAGGCTGATTGATTGCTGCAAGCCCGGATCGCTGCTTGTCGTGCATTCCACCGTCCTGCCCGCCACCATCCGCGAGATCGGTGCAAAGCTTGATGAAAAGGGTATTCATCTACTCGATGCCCAGATCAGTGGCGGCGACCTACGCGCCAAGGAGGGTGACCTCGCGATCATGGTTGGCGGCGAGCAGGAGCAGTTCGACAGATGCCGGGCGTACTTCGATGCGATCGGACGGCGCGCCGAACTCATGGGCGGGCGCGGCGCTGGCGCCATGACCAAGATCGC
>NZ_JBZMXT010000142.1:0-3350 GCF_058506495.1 Methyloceanibacter sp.
GCATTTGTATTCACAATTTTCATGGTCACGCTCGGCCCCATCAAGGCGATCCCTGGCTTCTATGCTCAGTCGAAAGACTTGGAGGCTGCGGATAGGCGGAGGCTCGCGGTCAAGGGCGCTTTGCTGGCACTCGCCATATCTCTGGTGCTTGCGCTCATAATGCCGATCGTCCAAGCGGGCTGGCGCGTCACGACCGACGACCTAAGGATCGCGACCGGGATCCTGCTGTTCATGTCGGCCTATCAAGTCTTGGCTAGCGACAGTTCCGCACCTCCACCGGACGCGCAGCCGAAATACCCAGCTCTTTCACCTGTGGCCATTCCAATAATCATCACGCCTTGGGGCGCCATGGCCATCCTCATGGCCATGGGGCTTGCAGGCGACGACGAGGGGTTGGCACGGACCGTCGTTATGATGCTTTTTGTGATCATGGCGCTCAACTTGGTTGGAATGCTCTTTGCCAAGCCAATCGTTGAATTTCTTGGGGTCGTAAGCTTCAAGCTCCTTGGATGGATTTTCGCGGCCTTGCAAGCAGGTCTTGCAGTTCATGTATTTGTTCACGCCCTACAGAATTGGGGTGTCATCACGGCGCCGAACTAGGGAGAGGCAGCCAATGAGCTACCGAGGCGCCTAATTTAGGCGCTCGATATCCCGGTCTGAGGAGGGCCTTCGAATGTCTGGTTTGGATATCTTTGCGATCATTGTCCTGCTGATTTTGATCGTCGCGGCAGTCGCCATATGGATCGCACTGGCCATGCTCCCGGGAAAGATTGCCGCCAAGCGAAATCATCCGCAGGCTGAAGCAATCAATATCGCTGGCTGGCTTGGGGCAATCTTTGGCGGTGTCTTCTGGCCGATCGTCTTGGTCTGGGCATTCACGAAGCCGGCAGCTCGTGCATCCGCTGCCGAGCCGGAAGACATCCAGGCCATAAGTGATCGCGTTGCCGCTCTTGAGAATCAGCGCGTACAGGAGGGAGGCACCAAATGATTGCCTTCCTCACGCTCTGCTACGTCGCACTTCTCGCCATACTGGTCTGGCTGAAAGTGTTGCCCAACACTTTGTGGACTTGGCTCTCCACGATCGTCTGGATGGTCCTCCTTTTTGTCGTGCTGTTCATTCCCATGCAATGGGGCGCACCGGCTGGTCCTGCACGTATTATGACCTACACGGTACAGATCATTCCCAATGTTGCGGGGCCCGTCCTCGAAGTTCCCGTCGAATCTAATCGTCCCATCAAGAAGGGTGAAATTCTGTTCACCATAGATCCGACAACCTACCAAGCCGCAAGAGATGCCGCTCAGGCACAGCTTAGCTTTCAAGAACTGCGACTAGAGCAGTATAAGCAGCTCGCCAGCACGGCAGCTGGCACCCGCTTCCAAGTGGAGGAAACAGAAGCCCTCGTCAGGCAACTCACTGCCGAGCTTGAAACGGCCGAGTGGAATCTAAATGAGACGACGGTGCGCGCACCGGCCGACGGGTTCGTAACCTATGTTGCCCTGCGCCCGGGACAGCGCGTGGTCACATTCCCTGTCCAGCCGGCGATGACCTTCGTTGATACATCGAACAAAATCGTGGGCGTTCAGATTCAGCAGATCTACCAGCGCCATCTTGAGCGCGGGCAGCGCGTGGAGATCGCTTTCAAAACCCGGCCGGGACGGATCTACACGGGGAAGGTCGAGGCTGTGGTTCAAGTTACACACGAGAGCCAAGCGGTGACTGGCGGCACGGTGCCTGAGGCGGAGACTGTCCATGCGGAGCCGTTCTTTGTGCGTATCGAGTTGGACGATCCAGACTTGGAGCTACCTGCTGGTACTGCCGGCACCGCAGCAATCTATACAGGGAGCGCTGCCATGACCCATATCATCCGCAAGGTCATGATCAGAATGGAGTCCTACATGAACTACATCATCCCATGGCTGTAGCAGCAGCGGACTCAAACTCGTTCATTGCCCTCCCGAGATCCAAAGTGATCGTTCCTTGGCTTGGAATGGTAGTAAGCTGAGTCTTGAACGCACACTTGGCGCTCCGCATTGAGCCGAAATCCAGTCACATTTTCTGCACGAACAAATGTGAGGTTGTCATCACCTCACCGGGCGAGCGGCCACGCGGCTGCTCTGCTATCATTCGGCCAGCGTGCGAGCAGTTCGTGCGTTTGCGCAATATCCTCCAACACAATCCCTCTCATGTCCGCCGAGCTTGCATTCAATCGAAATATCGATGTCGACTATGGCGTCGCCGAAGAAATCGCGCCAGGCATACGCCGAATTGTGGCCCAGAATCCGGGTCCTTACACATTTCTCGGCACGAACACCTATCTCGTGGGCAACAGTGAGGTTGCCGTTATCGACCCTGGTCCCGCGGACGAAACGCACCTCGAGGCGATTGCGCACGCAACACGTGGCCAGCACGTTAGCCGTATTCTCATCACCCATCGCCACCGCGACCACTGTGACGGCGCGCTCCCCTTGCAGCAGCGACTCGGCGGAGAGATCGTCGCTTATGGCCCAACTAACACAGCCCGTGGCGTTGTCGCACCAGAGCTGGGCGATGGCTTCATCGACAGCGCTTTTCAGCCCGACGTTCCTGTCACAGACGGCGACACAATCAAGGCGAACGGCTTCGCGCTAGATGTGTTGCATATGCCAGGTCATGCGCCAGACCATTTGTGCTTCGCTCTCATCGGCGAGCGCACCGTGTTCACCGGCGATCACGTGATGGGATGGAATACGACCGTTATCGCACCGCCAGAGGGCAACATGTCGGCGTTTCTAAAGTCTCTTGAGCGGCTGTCTCAGCGGTACGACAAAGTCTTCTACCCAGGACATGGTGGACGCATCGAGACCCCGCGGCGCGTCGTTCGGGCCTACTTGACACACCGCAAGTGGCGCGAGCAGACAATTCTTGCCTGCATCGACGAGGGCGTGAACACGATTCCTCGTATCGTCGCCCGGCTCTATGGCGGATTGGATACCAACTTGAAAGTAGCGGCCGCACTATCAGTGCTAGCCCATCTAGAATTTCTGACGGAGCGCGGCATCGTGACGCCCGAGGGTGCGGCGGAAGGGCTCAGCGCCTTCTACGTACGCGCCGCTTCCGGGTCCGAGAGCGCTTTTTCTTCTTCACCTGCTTAGCGGGTGCGGCGACCGGCTCTTCCTTGGGCTCGGCGGCGGTCTGTTCGAGAACTGTCTTCTCGCCCTTCTCAAGCGCTGTGTTGACCTCGTCTTCAAAGGTCCGAATGCGTTCGGCATTAGCGCCGAGATCGCTGCGACCATAGCGTGATGCGGACCGCATATCGACGACTGCCGATGTGTCGTCACCTTTCACGCGCACGACAACATCGTCCGTAAAC
>NZ_JBZMXT010000143.1:0-3343 GCF_058506495.1 Methyloceanibacter sp.
TGTGGCGCAAGTGTTTGCCTTGTTCGAAATCATAAGAGAAGTCCGTCTGATTCACGAAGTTCTGTCGATCGGTAATGCTTTCATATCCATCGAGCTCGACCAGCCCTGGCCCCGGACCGTTGACCGGAGAGTCCGAGAAGATGTTCTGATAAAGTTTGTCGTAATCGCCGAGAAATGTGTGATTGCGAACCTGCAAGCCGAACAATGTTTCGTGTTCTAATGTCGCTGTGGCGACGTGACCATCGAAGTTGCTGAAGCTGACCTTAGGCTGGCCGAAAAAGGTCTCGATGGGATACTCGAACGGTCTGTTCCTGATCGAGGGGCCACCACGGTCGACGTTCTGATCGTGGCTCTTATACTCGTAGCTAAAATGCAGCGTCGTTCGTTCGCCGAGCCTAAAGCCGAGCGTCGGGTTGATGCCGTAACGCTCAAGAAAAGAAAAATCGCGAAAGGTTTCTGAGTCCTCGTACATCGCATTGAGGCGAATGGCAGCGTTTGGCGAGATCGCCTGACCGACGTCGGCTGTACCTCGCGCACGCCCCCAGCTTCCAAACTGGAATGTTCCTTCGTAGATCGGGACGCCATCTGCCCGTTTCGTAACGCGATTGATCACGCCGCCGCCGCCACCCCGACCGAAGATCATCGCGTTCGGGCCTTTAAGAACCTCGATGGTCTGAATGTTGTAGAGGTCCCTGAAAGTCTGAATGTCGTCACGGACGCCGTCGACGAAGAAATCCGCGGTCGTTTCTTGCCCACGAAAGGTTATCTGATCCCGGTGGCCCTCGCCCTGTTGCACCGTAATGCCGGGAACATAGAGCAGCGCCTGCCCAAGGCTATTTGCGGCCTGATCCTCGGCCAACTCCTCCGGAATAATCGAAACGGTTCCCGGAATATTCATGATCAACGTATTCGTCTTCGTCGCTGAACTCGTGCCTGCGGCGTAGTAGCCATCCACGCCAAATGAACCGCGATTGAGCCCACTGCCCTCGACTGGAAGATCAAAGATTGCTTGGTCGATCTCGTCCTGTGAGGCGAATTCGCCCGCGCCACTCGTCGGTGCTGAAGCCGGCGAGGACTCCACAGAACTCTGCGACACGGAGACTGGTGTGGCTCTTGGCTCAGTCGTACTCGCGACGTCGACGGAAGAAACCTCCGACGATGCTTCCTGGTTCTGATCCTGCTCGACGATGACTGCCGGGACCATGTTCTCATCGCTGAGAATGTCTTCCGAGGTCCCAGAGCGTTCTGCTTCGGAGCTCGTTTGTTCTGATTCCTTAGGATCGGGCCCGGCCGGGGGGCTTGCTGTCTGGCCAACTCCGGTAGCAACACCCTGGCTGGGTGCGTTTGCCTCCTCGGCGCCACCATTGCCGCTTTGCTGCGCCAGAGCGGTCTCACCCGCCGTCAAAATCAGAACTGTGCTTGCCGACAGGAGCAGCAAGCGTGATCCGCAAATACGGATTTCCTTCGCAAATCCAAACAGTTTTTGGGTCCAAGCAACACGCGAGCCCATGTATGCCCCTTACTCCACAAGCGGGGGTGCGCTTCGCCCAAGGCGAAGCAGCTCCATAATGGATTACCCCCTGACTGCCAGGTTAAGAGGAGTGGTAACATGCATGAAATGTAATGTTTTCACGAATATAGTTGAGCATCGTGCATCTACGGGATTGGCCCGCTTCCCTGAGAGCTCAGCAATGCACAGCTGCTGACCCGACGTTAGGCAAGAGTGGCCGCTTTGGTCATTAGCGGACATGGGACCGCCGACTCAGCACGACCGCTTTGCGCGCGAATGCGGACTTCGTTCGCGCACATTTCTCAGCGCCTGGGCGGGTATGATGTGGAGTTGCGTTGCAGATACGGGGATGGCTGCCTAGTTTCCCGTGACAGTGTCAATGATCTTGTCCCAAGCCGATTTGTCGTCGCAATCTTCAGAGCCCGAGGTCATGCAGCGTTCCGATCTTTGCTGGGCCTCAGCGAGTTGTGACGATGTCAGCCGCTTAGCGACTGATTGCTTCTCCCACGTCGCTTCGTTGCTACCATTCGCGGCCGCGACGCTAAACCAGACGTATGCGGACACATCATCTTTTTCGACACCGAGGCCTCTCTCATAGATCCTGCCGATACGAGCCTGCGCATCAGCCCCGATTCCATTTTTTTGTTTGGCAGCCTTACGGAGCCACTTCAAACCCTCTTCATTGTCTTCGGGGACTCCCTCGCCCTCCAAGTACATAATTCCGAGAATCAACTGCGCCTGAGGGAATTCGTTTTCGGCGGCCTTACGGTACCATTTCGCTGCCTCAGCATTGTCCTCAGGTATCCCCATGCCGTCGTCGTAAATCACAGCAAGATTGAACTGTGCTGCCTTTGACCCTTTCTCAGCAAGCGGCGTCCAAATCTTAACCGCTGTTGCAAAGTCCCCTTTCTGAACGGCCTTCACCCCGTCATTAAAATCCTGCGCCAACAATTCCGTCGCCATCGTAGCGATGATGAGCGCCACACAGGCGGCCACAAGTCTACGCATGTGCTTGAACTCCATTTTTTGCGCTTGGCTCATCTACGCCCCGCCTCTCTCAGCTCCTGCACTAGCGCCGAAAATAAAGCCTCCATGTCGATCACCCTATGGTCCGGCCCACTTACCCCTGGATAAGCCCCGACGCCGTCTGGCGTGCCTTAGCGTCGTTGTAGTCGGTCGCGAGAAGCTCTCCAAACTTCCCCCCGCGCAGGCTGAGTGTAGCAGGCAAAAAGAAAGCCCTGGCGGAAACGCAGGGGCTTAGGTCAAAGGGGCTGCACTGATTGGCATTGGTGGCCAGGGGTACTCGTCGCCCCTAGGTCTGAGCACCATGCCTTGTGATGGGAACGGCCCGTATTGAGGGAAGTCAAAACCGATTACAGCCGCGCCATTTTCCGATGAGAAAAATGAGCCGGAGTTCCCAACTCAGTCTCACTGGTTTGGGGGCACGGCCTGGCGGTGGGTCATGGGGTCCCCGCCAGGTCCTCTCCTCAACAGGTCGCGCGAGCAGCGCAAAAGGAAAGCCCCAGCGCGGGGGCACTGGGGCTTAGGAGAGTACATCGCCAAGGCTTCATCAGGGGGGCAGAGGCGAAGCCTTAACGAGTTGTTAACGATACGGCGAGCTCGGGCGTTTGGATCACTGAACGGTGCAGACAAGCGAAAGCCCCGGCTAGGGAGGGAGGACCGGGGCTTTGCTGCTCATTATGATACTTAGCGCGGCATATTCGTCTGGTAGGGGTTCGGGAACCCGTCGGCCAGAACCGGTGCGCCAGAAGCTGCAAGGATCGTCAGTGCGAGAAGTGCTTCTTTCATCGTATCTCTCCTAATCAGTGCCCC
>NZ_JBZMXT010000144.1:0-3336 GCF_058506495.1 Methyloceanibacter sp.
TCACGATAGCCACGTTGGTAGGCTCGCACATGGGCTCTTTGCCGGCGAAAGCGCCGTTTCCGTTTTCGTTCCTTAATTGCCGCACCGGCAACACCGCCGATGATCGCGCCAGCCACGGCACCGCCGCCCCGTCCGATGATCCCGCCGATGATTGCGCCGCCAATGGCGCCCGCCAAGGGGTCGGCCGAGGCACGCGGAGAGCCTGCCGTAGAGCCGAGTGCGATTAGGAACGTTGCGACAGCCAAGACCGCAATGGATTGGTTGAACGTGCGCATGTTCACTTTACCTTCTCGCCCTTCTTCCAAACTTCGACAATCGCCACTGCGTCAGGCGACGACTTGACCAGCATCTGGCCGTCAGCCTTGCCATCAACAAACTGGCCCTGATAGACGGCGCCTTCGTCCGTCACGTATGTGCCGAACCCATGTGGTTTGTTGCTTTTGAACTGGCCGTGATACCGACCGCCCTCGGCGTCGTCGAGCGTTCCAGAGCCTGTAGCGACATTCTGGTCGAACTCACCGAGATAGGCTGTGCCCGGGCCAATCGATAGTCCGATACCGTGGCGCAAGCCGTTGTCGAATTCGCCGGCATACTCTTCATCGCCGATCTTCTCGTAACCGACGCCGTGTGCCTTGCCGTCCTTGATCTCACCTTCGTAGATGTTGCCTGCGGAATCCTTGAAAAGCCCACCGCCGTCGACGTCACTGTCCTTAAAGATGGCCTCGATCTGAAGCGTGCCCTCCGTGGTTGTGAGCTCCAGCTTGCCTGGCCCGTCGAGCTTACCACCCTCCATGAACCCCTCGTAGGTTCCGGCCGGCTTGCCACCCTCCGTCCATGTCAGCTTACCTTTGCCTGAAGCCCTGCCGTCCTTGCAGGGACCCGACCAGGTCACGACCTCGTTATCCATTGCCTCGTCCGACCAAATCTGGCAGCCGGACTCGTGCGCTTTGATCCAAAAGTCTTGCGCTGCAATCGGCGCTGACGCCGGAGCCATCGCCACAAACAGAAGCGGAAGTAGTGCGAAACGTTTCATTCCAACTGTTTCCTTAATCGACCAATAACGTCTTGCCCCATATCGAAATGGGGGCGCTCAATTGCGGGCCTCACCACGGCACAGCTGCACATCCAGCTGCGGACGGAACCGTCAGCAAGCGCCTTCGGGTCAGATGGGCGACGTGAATGACTTCTAGTCGACCTTGTCCTCCTACCAGATCGCGAGTGCGCTGCCGTAAGTGGGCGCAACCGTGATCAATCCAAAGCCTTACTAAGGCTGCAACTTCAAGGAGGTGCGATCGATCTGCTTTCCTTTCAAAAAAACGTGCCGGATATTTCTGGTGTGCGAAATGTTGGTTGATGGATCGCCTTCGACCAGAACTAGGTCGGCTGAGAGCCCGGTTTGCAGTGATCCAAACTCCTTTTCCCTTTCCAGGACTTTTGCACCATTGAATGTGCAAGCCTTAATGGCCTGAAGTTCGGGTATGCCAGCCTCAACCAAGAGCTCCATTTCCCGATGGGTCGATTCACCAGGCCACAAACCAGCATAAATATCGTCTGTGCCGCAAGCGATCAGAACTCCGGCTTCGTGTGATAGCTTCATATTCTGCATCATGTTTCCACGAAACCGCATCAACCTACCGAAGTTGTTTCGCTGGTAAAACGAGTCCGGTCCGTCGTAGTAGGCGTGACGTATCTTGCCGTAGACGTCATAGAAGTGATTCACTTCGTCTTCACCCCAGATGTCGACGATGAGTGGATCCTTCGCCATCAGACGTTTGCCATGTTCTCTGCCGACCCGAAGAGCAGACATCGCGTCACCCAGAACCGTGGTGCCAATAACAAATCTGTTGTTTTCAGCCATCCACCTGTGGTCTTCAATGGGCGCGACGTTGAAGCCTCCGGTATGGGCCCAACCGTCAAGACCAGTCGTCTGCATGACTTCGCGATTCAGATTCAGCATCCAAAGATCGGCAATGGCCCTTATGCCCTGTTTATGTGCCTCCGCAATCAGAGCCTGCATCCCGACGGTACCAATGCCGGCATAGATTTTGATGATCTCAATTCCGTCCTTCTTGTAGCGCGCGACCTGCTCGGGAAGCTTTGACAAATCGGAAACAATAGTTGATCGCGCCCAGGTTGCGTCACCGCCAGTGTTTCCGGCGTCCCAGCCACTTGGCTGTGAGGACCAAGCGACCCCAGTAGTGAAGAAGCGCGGCCCAAACAATTTGCCGCTATTGATCTCGTCTCGCTTCTTGAGAACCCAATTGTGGTCAGCGCCAGTGTCCAGGACCGTCGTGACACCGCTGTAGAGATAGCCCGAAAGACGTTGCTGAACGGACTTATCGTCGAACCTAACCTCGTACCGCTCGCCCGGAATAAGGCCGTTCGCCCAACCGCCCTGAAGGTGGATGTGTAAATCCATCAAGCCGGGCATTGCCGTGAGCCCCTGCCCGTCAATCTTTAAGGCACCGTCAGGGGCACGTAGCGTGCCGGAGGCACCCATGGCCGCAATTTTTCCGTCCTGTATAAGAATATCTTGATTGGACTGGACCTCGAACCCGAGGCCATCGATAACGCGTATGCCACTAATAAGGGTCGAGCCTGTGTGGGAATATCTGGGCTGCCCGAACGCGCTGCCGATGGCGAACGCTAGACTGATTGCAGCACTGAGGCACATTATCCAATATCTACTTAGCATAATCTCCTCCAAGAGGTTCGGGCATTGGGCCATTGTAGTTTTTGCCAAGCGGCTGCGCACCTGGGCAGGCGTTCAAAGCTACTTGAGCGATTTCGCAATGACGCGGGCAAAGGACCAGGTGTCATAGCCCTTCCCTGTGGCAAACGAAGCGACCACGAGGTTCTTCGACGGGGACACGTAGAGCGTCTGGCCGTGAAAACCCGATTTGCCGAAATCTCCGTCCTTCAAGACGAAATCCCACTGGCGGGTCTGGAAGGCGGCGGCTTCCCCGAGATAATCGTCGATTTTCGGTTTGAGCATGCCAGCCTCATAGAGGCCCGCGCGGCCGCCTTGCTGAATCTTTTGGATGAGGCTGTCCGGGATGACTTTTTCTTTGGCCACTATTGTCCAGCTGTTGGTGAAGAGCATGCCGTAGCGCGCCAAGTCCCGGAGCGTCGTGTTGAGCAAGCCATGGGCTCCGGACGCACCTTCGGGCGACATTGCCAGCAGTGCATCTGCCTCTGCACCCATCCGCTGCCAGATCATCTCGCCGACCAGTTCAGGGTAGGATCTTCCAGTAACTGTTTCGGCCAACCAGGCTGTGACGAACGTGTTTACCGAGGTGTACTCGAACCGCTTGCCGCTCGGCTTCTGCCGCTTGA
>NZ_JBZMXT010000145.1:0-3272 GCF_058506495.1 Methyloceanibacter sp.
GTTGGGTGCGGGCCGAGTCATGATCTTGTCCGTGTTGTAGGCAAGCACTGTGCTCGGCTCCGGTAGGGTGAGCTTCCAGCTTGGCGGCGTTGTAGGGGCGGGCGGCAGGTCTGCTGCGGGCTTGAGCGAATAGACTAGGGCCGCATCCTGGCCGCCGCCCGTCATGCGTTCGATGCCCGCTAGAATGCCGTCAACCTTGTCCGTGTTGCGCGCAAGCGCATCGGTGAAGACCCGGATGTTCTCAATGGTCTCGTTCACCGGTATTCGGTTCTCATCCAGGATCTGCTCAACCTCTTGGAAAGCATCGCGTGCGCTTTGCGTCCAGTCGCGTCCCACATTTCGCGGCGCGACAAGAGTTGCAAAGCCACCATCTGTAGGCAGACGTTCCGCGGACGTGCCGCCCGTCAACGTCACGGCGACACCGCCGGTTAGCCCCTGCTGTTCCACGTTAACCCGCGTGTCCTCGCGAATGGGCGTATCTTTCATCACCGAGATTGTCGCAAGCACCAGCTGGGGCCGAGCTGGATCGAGACCGACACCCGTCACATCTCCGACGCGAATACCGTTGAAGAGGACTGCCGAGCCAACATAGAGGCCCGGCACCGCGCTTTCGAACTGGATGCGATAAGTTGTCCGTTCGCCGAAGCCGCCCTTGTTTTCCAGCCAGTAGACAAAGCCGAAGCCCGCGCCGAGCACGGCGAGGATGAAAAATCCTATCAGGGCGTAGCGGGCACGAGTTTCCATCGATCAGCGTCCTTCTCGTTCGGTCACGCGTTTATTGCGTTAGCTCTCGGTCCGCAAGGTTGCTGCCCCGCTTACCCTGGAAGTAGGTCTTTACCCACGGATGCTCGGACTCCAGCATGACAGAGATCGGCCCTTCTGCGGCGAGCTTACCGTCAGCGAGAACCGCGATCCTGTCGCAGGCTGTATAAAGGCTCTCAAGATCGTGGGTCACCATAAACACGGTGATTTCCAGGGTTTGCTGAAGCGTCCGGATCAGTTCGTCGAAGTCTCCGGCGGAAATTGGGTCGAGGCCCGAGGTTGGCTCGTCCAGGAAGACGATCTCTGGATCGAGCGCCAAGGCCCGCGCAAGCGCGACACGTTTGGTCATGCCGCCCGACAGCTCGGAGGGGTATTTGTCACCGTCCCGGGGTGACAGTCCAACCATTTCGAGCTTGGCATGGGCCATCTCGTCCATGAGACGCTGAGAGATTTCGAGGTTCTCGCGCATCGGGAATTGGATGTTCTGTTTCACTGTCAGCGATGAAAACAGCGCGCCTTGCTGAAAGAGTACACCCCAGCGTCGCTCCACCGCGCGCCGTTCTGCCTCGTCGATTTTGTCGAGATCTTTTCCCAACACCTCAATCGTGCCCCGGCGACGCGGGATGAGCCCGATGATGGTTCGCAATAGAACCGACTTGCCGGCGCCCGATGCTCCGACAACGCCAAGGATCTCCGAGGGACGCACGTCCATGTCCAGGTGATTGAGCACAGTCTGAGTGCCGAAACCGACAACAAGATCGCGCACGGTGATGACCGGCTTTTCTTCGCTCATGTGTGAATCACATTCCGATCGAGGCAAAGAAGATCGCGAACAAGCCATCGAGAACGATCACTAAGAAGATCGACTCGACCACCGACTTTGTCGTCTGGATGCCAAGCGACTCAGCGCTTCCCTTCACCCGCAGTCCTTCGGCGCAAGCCACCAGGCCAATGACAAGTCCCATGAACGGCGCCTTGATCATGCCGACCTGAAAGTGGGTGAGAGAGATTGCGTCGGTGAGGCGCGCGATATAGATGTCCGGACTCATGCCGCCATAGAGCCAGGCTACGAGGCCGCCGCCATATAGCGCGGACATGCATCCGAGGAAGGTCAACGCTGGAAGCGCCACCACAACCACGATAATCCGGGGTAGGACAAGGACTTCGACGGGGTCGAAGCCCATCGTGCGCAACGCGTCGAGCTCCTCGCGCATCTTCATTGAACCGAGTTCGGCAGTGTAGGAGCTGCCGGACCGTCCCGCGACCATGATTGCGACGATCAGGACCCCGATCTCGCGCAGAACCAGAATGCCGACGAGGTCTACCGCATAGAGCTCGGCGCCAAACTTGCGGAAATGAAAGATGCCCTGCTGGGCGACGATGGCGCCAATCAGAAAAGTGATCAGTAGGATGATTGGGACGGCTTGAAGGGCGACGCGGTCGAATTGATGCACGGTCGAGGTGAGCCGGTACTCGCTCGGACGGAACAGAACGCGAGCAGCGGCGATGCCCGTCGCGCCCAGCATCTGCGCGAAGGTGTGAAAGCTCCCTGCGAAGCCCATTGTTCCTCTGCCCACAGCGGCAAAAAACGAGATGATCGGGTTGCTTGGCTCCGGCCGCGGCGGCTCTTGGCGGTTGACCCCGTGCATCTCCTCGACGAGGTCCGCGCCATGCTGGGGCAGGCCAACCACCACAGCTTCGCGGCCGGCGCCCGTCCATTGGCGGGTTAGACGTTCCAGAAGCCATGCGCCAAATGTATCGAGCTCGCGGACGCCGGCCATGTCGATCGAAACGTCGTTGGTTTTTGCGGACGTAGCGCCGGAGGCGCCGTTGGCGAGGCGATTGATCTCGCTCTCAAGCTCGCCCGCGTACGGGGCTGTCCAAGAGCCTCGTGCGACGAGCTCCAGCCTGTCCCCTACCACTTTTTGGGTCAGTAACGCCTCGCCCATGGCTTCTGCTCCTCGTTCCCCAGTTCGCGCGGTTCAGCTTTTACCCTAAGCGCCCCCCGAAAAGGGGTCACTAAACCCAGCACACTACAGGGAAACTTTAAAGGCGAGGGTGAGGTATCAGCCGGTCCGGGTCAGCGACATCGAAACGCTCCGCAGCGAGGTGCCTGTGGTGGAGATCGTGATGTTCTGCCGGGACTTTGTGTAATTGACGGTCATGCTTCCGGAGACCGTGCCGGAAATCCGAATGTTGAGGCGGCCAGGCTTTACGGAGCCGGATGCGCTGCCTTCGGCGTTGTACGTACGCTCTTCCCAGCTACCGGAAACCTTGTTGCCGCTAACGCGTAGGTTGCTCCGGATGTGAACCTTAGATGTCGGTGAGTTGCAGATCACGGAGAGTCCGAGACTGGATCCGCCACCACGATAGTAGGCGTTGCAGCTAAGCCGCTCGGGTCCCCCCGATGTGTACTTGGCCGTGGCACCCCCGCGCCACGATCCGAGCAGTCCATCGACGGCGCTGGCCGATGCGATCTTCGACGGCGTGGACATGAACACACCCGATAA
>NZ_JBZMXT010000146.1:0-3266 GCF_058506495.1 Methyloceanibacter sp.
AAGAGATCATAAACACCGTGAAACCTTGCGACACGAGATAGCGCACGAGCGAGTTCTCGTGGCGTAGGTCAAGTACGTAATATTTCATGATCCAAGCCGGCACGATCAGAATCGGCTCGGCGGATACCGTCTTGGTTGTCGGCGTGTACTGGATGAGCTCCATTAGCTCATTGCGATAGACGACTTGCCCAGGCGTGACGGCAACCTCCTTGCCGACGGCGAAGCCATCGCCGATCGGCGCAGGCTCCATTGCCATCGCACTGAGGATGTCCTGCGTGAAGTGTATGGCGCCACGCACCAGATTGGCGCCAAGCTCCTCATGCGTACGCTGAACAATAGTGGGGTTTAACCAGGGCACATTGGAGGGCGACACGACATCGATGGCCTGACGAGCCATGAAAGCGACGCGCGCTGTGTTCTTGCGAGACATACCGCGGACCTCGCGGGTCGCGATGCGCCACCAGGTTTCCTGGGCAAGGAACGCTTGTAAATAGAACACATAAGGAGGTGCCTTCCAGGCCGGATCATCGAAGCGGTGGTCCCGGGGATCGGGCTGGTAGGGCGGGGTGGGGTCGCTCCTCAGAGTGGATTCCAGCGTGAAGCGGCCAAGTTTTGCCGCTGCGCCAACCCCTTCAAACCATAACTCACTCAGGCGTCCGGGAGAGCGGGCAAGATGGGCCGCCCAGTCGTACCAGGCCGTGATTTGCGCGTGGGGTGAAATGCCCTGAGTAAAACGCGCGACGATGGCGCTAGCTACACGGTCTGCAGTTTCAAAGGGGCCTACTGAGATCGGCTCGCGCGGGCCGGCGCCGGGGTCTTGAGATTTTACGGGCGCAGAGCGTGGTTCCGGGCGCGGCAAAGCAGTAGGAGGCTGCGAGGTGACTTGGTCCATGTCAGTCAACGTGAGCGTGGGTCAGTGCCGTCTGCTGAAAGCAGGTGCTTGTATAAAGGCATAGTGATCGAAAGTACTCCTGCTTTGTTGCCTTAGCTAGCCGTAGCGCCCCGTTATGAAGTCGTGGCATCGGTCAGTCTGCGGCCTGACGAAGATGTCCTTGGAATCGCCCGCCTCGATCAGTTCGCCAAGACGGAAAAATGCGACGCGCTGCGCCACTCGAGCGGCTTGCTGCATGTTATGAGTCACAATGACGATCGTGTAGTTCTGGCGCAGTTCGTCGATCAATTCCTCAACGAGAGCCGTAGAGACGGGATCCAGCGCCGAACAGGGTTCATCCATAAGAACCACATCCGGCTGCATAGCAATAGCACGGGCAATACACAGCCGCTGCTGCTGACCACCAGAAAGATCGGTCCCCGGTTGCCTTAACCGGTCCTTGACCTCATCCCACATACCGACCGCCTGCAGCGATTTCTCGACCAAAGCCGTGCGATCGGCGCGGTTCGTGGCAAGACCCTGCAGCTCCGCGCCATAGGTAATGTTCCTACTAATCGATCGCGGGAAGGGGTTCGGCTTCTGGGCAATCCAGCCGAACCGCCGACGCAGCACGGGCGGATCGATCTCCGGCGCATAGATATCCTGGCCCTCGAGCAGAATGCGCCCCTCGATGCGGGTGTTCGGGATGATTTCGTTGGTGCGGTTGAGGCAACGCAGAAGCGTTGTCTTGCCGCAACCCGAAGGACCGATGAAAGCCGTGACCTCCTTCTTGAAGATCTCGAGCGAGACATCCTTCAGGGCCTTCTTAGGTCCATACCAAAAGCTAACATCCTGGACGCTGAGGGTGGCTGGGTGTGCGCGGTCGTGATTCGGGGTCGGCCCCAGATGCAAGGCCTGGCTTTCGGACTTATCCAACATTCTGGTGCACCGTGCTGGAACCTTAAAAATTCACGCTACCTCTACGTCGAGGCGCGCGATGCGCATCTTGATAAACGATGCATCTTTCGTGTGAACACGCTGTGACAGGTAACCACGTTCGCGGCGCGCTACGGCATGGCCTTCCAGAGCAGAAGAATCGGTCAGGAACTTCGCATTTTTCTGATAATGTGCCGAAGTATATGCGGCCTTCCTTCTGGCGTGCGGAGAACGAATCACCTTTGCCTGCGGGAGCCTCTTCATGGACTTGAGCACACGCTATCTCGGACTCGAGCTGAAACATCCCATCATTGCCTCGGCGTCGCCGCTGACCCGGGACATAGACGGAATACGCAAGCTCTTGGACTCGGAAGTTGCCGCGATCGTCATGGCGTCGGTTTTTGAAGAAGATATTTCCGCAAATCGCCCCGTCCTTGATGAGAGGCTGGGAACACTACGTTTGGCCTCGAAGCAAAGTGATGTCCCCATTATTGCGAGCCTGAACTGCGCAAGGCCTGGCGCTTGGCTAGATTTTGCGACGCGACTTCAAGACGCTGGCGCGAGCGCGATCGAGCTTGACCTGTATCGAGTGCCCTCCGACATCAATGAGACCGGACTCGCCGTCGAGCAAAGCTATGTCAATGTTCTCAGTGCGGTGAAGGAGAGGGTAGAGGTGCCGATCGCCGTCAAGCTCAGCCCATACTTCAGCGCGCCGGGTAACATGGCGAAGAAACTTGTGGAGGCTGGCGCTGCCGGTTTGGTCCTCTTCAACCGGTTCTACGAAGGCGACATCGATTTGGACTCGATGCTCATGAAGCCGGAGTTTCGATTGAGCACGCCCTGTGACATCCGATTGCCATTGATGTGGATATCGCTCCTATCGGGTCGGCTCCAGGCGTCGCTCGCTGCGACCTCCGGCGTATGGACCTACAAAGAGGCAGTGAAATATCTCATCGTCGGAGCGGATGCCGTCGCCACGACGTCTTCCTTGCTTGAGGAGGGGCCACAGAATCTTGGCCGAATAGTTGACGGTCTTCGCAAATGGATGGAGAGCCAGGGCTACAACTCTCTTGACGCGTTCAAGGGAAAGTACGCTGCGGCACATCTTGAGTTCCCGGACGCGTTCATGCGGTACCACTATAGCGACATACTGACATCTGAGCCGAAGGATCAGACATGCTGATCGACGTGATTAACTCAAACCGATTCGTGTGCGGCTCGGTATGATTCGGTTGATCGTGGTGCCGATCGCGTCGTTACAGGCGGCGGAGGTGATTTCCAGTGCCGGCCTTTAGCGGCTGGCACTCTCTCCCAATGCGCGTTTTCAGCGGCACGCTCAAGAGTCTGCAGCGAGGCTCTGCGACAGCTTGAAGACCAAGGATTGTCCGGGATCGAGCTCGGAGCTGTGTTCGCGGTAAGCGATGCGAATCGGCGCCGCCACCCCAGCACGGCTCGAGAC
>NZ_JBZMXT010000147.1:0-3195 GCF_058506495.1 Methyloceanibacter sp.
GACGATGGTAACTGGTCGCCCGGGCCCCGTCGTCCTCGATGTTCCCTTTGATATCTTCAAGGAAGCCGCCGCGGAAGAAACACCCCGGCCCGAAGAATGGACAGCCAACATCTCCTCTCGCTGCGGCGCTGACCCGGACGGTGTCGTCAAGGCCGTAGACATGCTGCTGACTGCCAAAAAGCCGGTCATCGTTGTTGGCCAAGGTGTGCGCTACGGCGGAGCCGCGGAGGAGTTGCTCGCGCTCGCCGAGCGTCTCCAAATCCCCGTCGCCTCATCGGCGAGCGGCCTCGGAGGCCTGCCGGTCGATCACCCACTCTCGCTCGGCCTCGTTCAACGCGGTGGCACCTACCAGGCGAACCATGCCTGCCGCCAAGCCGACGTGCTGCTCGCTCTCGGCGTCCGCTTCGATGACAGGACGGCGAGCTCCTGGCTGCCGGGCTACTCCTTCACGATCCCGCCGACGAAACTCATCCACGTCGACATAGATCCGGAGGAGATCGCCCGCAACTATCCTGTCGCCCTAGGCCTTATGGCCGATGTGCGCACGTTCCTGCGCCAGCTCATACAGGAACTCGACCGACGCAAACACACGCCAGGCCCGACCGAAACGAGCCGAAAATGGCTGGCGGACATCGACAGCTACCGTGCCAAATGGGACGCATTCGTTGCCCCTGGCATGACTGACGATTCAACGCCGATCAATCCGCAGCGCGCCGCAGTCGAGATCGACAAGGCATTGCCGGAGGATGCCATCCTCGTGAGTGACATCGGCGTCCACCACAACTGGCTGCTCCAGTTCTGCAAGCCCTCTCGTCCGGATTCCCTGATCGGCTCGATGGGGTTCGGCCCGATGGGCTTCGGCGTTGCCGGTGTCCTCGGCGCCAAGCTCGCCGCCCCCGAACGCCCCGCCGTCTCAGTCTGCGGTGACGGCGCCTTCTTCATGCACGCCAACGTCCTTGGCACCGCTGTCGAGTACGACATCCCCGTCGTTTGGGTGGTCTGGAACAATTATGCCTACGGCTCGATCCGCGGACTGCAACGCGGCTATCTCCAGAATCGCGAACTCGCGACCGATTTCCATCACCCGGAGACCGGCGCTCCTTACAATCCAGATTTCGCGGCCATGGCCCGCTCTGCCGGCGTCAAAGGCGTAAGCATCGATCGTGCGGGCGACCTGGGGGACGCAATCCTTGAGGGCATCAATAGCGGCAAGCCCTACCTGATCGACGCCAACATCGGCGGCGACCTCAACCCGCCCGGCGCCGGTGTCTGGGAATTGCCGGGCATTGGGGTAAACAAGCCGGCGATCGGGGAACGCTACGTCCCCGACGCGC
Source organism: Methyloceanibacter sp. (assembly GCF_058506495.1). NCBI lineage: Bacteria > Pseudomonadati > Pseudomonadota > Alphaproteobacteria > Hyphomicrobiales > Hyphomicrobiaceae > Methyloceanibacter > Methyloceanibacter sp. The sequence goes on from NZ_JBZMXT010000147.1 coordinate 1,335, forward strand.
CTTGAACGACCAACTACCCCACAACTTCAATTCGCTTCCGAAGGTCGCCATGACCAATCAAGCCGAAGTAAAGAACATTAACGAAGTGCTCTGGGAGGAGTTTCCCGACCATTATGGCGGCGCACTTTCCAAGCTTCTATTCAGCCCCGAAAATAGCACTGCCAGGCATCTCGACTATCGGATATCGACCTACGCGAGAAAGGCCTATGTTGCTCGTCATAAGCACAATGTCCAAGAGCAGATTTATCATGTCCTCGACGGCGAAGGCCTGATGGAGATCGGCAACGAGCATCGTGTGGTCCGTAAGCATGACGTCATCTTTCTGCCTCCGGGCGTCGAGCATGCGATCCACAACACCGGGATCGGCGACCTGACGTTCCTCGTGATCACATCGCCGGCGCGCGACGGCTAGCGCGGGCATGGCGGCCGAAAAAAAGCGCTACGATCTGATCGTGCTGGGTGCCGGCGCAGGCGGAATGACGGCCGCGACAGTCGCTGCACTGGAAGGGCTACGCGTACTGCTGATCGAAAAATCAGAGTACGTTGGCGGTACGACCGCGATTTCCGGCGGCATGATCTGGGTGCCGCAGAATCACCTCATGGCGCGTGCGGGCCTTCCCGACTCGCGGTCTGCCGCAGAAGCTTATCTCGCGGCAACCGTGCCCGAGGATAGCGCCCGCGCTGCGCTTGCCACTTACCTTGACACCGCCCCCGACGCCATTCGCTATCTCTGCGAGAAGACGGAGGTCCGCCTTACCCCGGTTACGTGCTATCCCGACTACTATCCGGACCTCGAGGGCGCGACCCTGGGCGGTCGTGTGCTAGAACCCGAACCTTTTGATGGCCGTATGCTCGGCCCCGATTTCAGGTGCCTGCGCCCGCCCTTGCAAGCATTCACCATCCTCGGTGGTATGATGGTTGCGCGCAACGATATTCCCCACTTCCGCAATGTCACCGCTTCACCGGCCTCTTTCCTGCGTGTCGCCCGACTCGTTGTCCGCCACGCCATCGAACGTCTCACCCATGCGCGCGGCACCTCGCTCGTGCTCGGAAACGCCCTCGCCGGCAGACTTTTCCTTTCGGCGCGTCGCGCCGGCGTCACGTTTCGTCTTGCGACAACCGTCGATCAGCTCCTGATCGAGAACGGCCATTGCCGCGGCGTGCGCATTGATAGCAAGGGCCCAAAGCCCACCGAGATCCGTTCTGACAAGGGCGTCGTGATCGCAACTGGTGGCTTCTCACATGACCTCCAGTTTCGCCGCAGAATGATGCCTGCGGTCGCTGAAGAACTCTCCGCGACTATCGAGACCATCACGGGAGACGGGCTGCGGTTGGCCACCAACGCCGGCGCCACGCTCGACACGCATGGCGCCGACCCGGCCTTTTGGGTCCCCGTCTCCGCCCAAACAGCGGAGAACGGGCGCACCGTCGTCTACCCCCATACCGTCACCGACCGCGCCAAGCCCGGCGTGATCGCTGTCGACCAGACCGGCTCCCGGTTCGTCAACGAGGCCGTCTCTTATCATGAATTCGTCCGCGCTATGCTGCGCTCTCCGAACCGCGCGGCCATGCGCGCCCATCTCCTCTGCGATGCCCGCTTCCTGTGGCGCTATGGTCTCGGTGCGATAAAGCCCTTCACGCGGCGGCTCGAAGCTTTCCGGCGCGTCGGCTATCTCAAGTCCGCTGCCACCATCGAATCGCTGGCAGCGGAAATCGGAGTAGACGCCGTCAACCTCCTCGCAACCATCAACCGCTACAACAAAGCTGCCACCGGTGGTAGCGATCCCGACTTCGGGCGCGGTAGTGACGACTACCAGCGCCACCTCGGTGACGCGGCGCAACGGCCCAACCCGTGTGTCGC
>NZ_JBZMXT010000148.1:0-3193 GCF_058506495.1 Methyloceanibacter sp.
CGCTTCACCCGTCCGTCGGACGGCATTATTGGCTTCCTCAAGAAGCTCGTCAGCAACTTCGGTACGTCCAACGTGCAGTGCAGCCTCTGCTGCTATGCAGTTCCAGGTGCAGATGTGCAACCCAGCTCCGGTTGCTTTCCAGTCCTCAACCCCGGATATGGCTAAGTTAAGTGCAGGCTCACCGTAGCCCAACTGCGCACGCGCCCAGCCGAGGAATATCTTGTTATGAGCAGACCAGAACGGAAATCCATACTCCTCACAAATCGCTAATCCGGCCTCTGAGTTTTCGAGGCAGGCTGTCACGTCGCGCCTCAGATAAAGGATGGAGGTTCGGATCGAGCGCCCGAAGGCGCTTGCGATCGGCAGCGCCAGCGCCGTTGCCTCCTCGACCGCGGCGTCGACCTGTGCGAGGCCGCCATCGACGTCGCCTTCCATCGTTGTAATCCAGGCCAGATACCACCGACTGACCGAGACCGGGTTTTCGCCATGCTCAAACAACGTTGCTTCCGGCGACCATGGCTCCGTGCTGCTGACCACGCGCTCCAATGCTGCGCGCGCCTTGATGAGCTGTCCTTCATTTAACAGATTTGAACCATGCGCGCGGCAAGCAAGTCGCAACCAGTCACCACGTTGGGCGTGCTCCGCCATCTCGACAAGCTCTTTAGCAAGCTGACGGCTCTCTTGGACCTGGCCCTTGTCAAAAATGCAGTTCCAAAGGCCACGTTTGACCTTAAATACCTGCTCGGCGTCTCCCCAGCGTTCTGCCCCCACCAGCGCATCGGTAAGCAGCGCCTCGACCGCGGGGGCCGCATAACCGCAGACCGCGATCAAGGGCACGCTGAGGTCGACCTGCAGTTGGAATGTGCGCGCGTGTTGTTCATCGTCGGGCAACGCGCTCACAAGGGCGAGTGCTCGATTGAATGCACTGACTGCCTCTTGGTTGGCACTCCGTCGTGCTGCTTCCCGTCCTGCCTCGGTGAAAGCGGTCACCGCAAGTGGGACATTTCCTGCTTCCGAAGCATGATGGCCGATCAGCGAGGGCGCAGCACCCGGCGCCCCCTCGAGCGCGCTGACGATTGCGGCATGGATCGATTGGCGTCGCGAACGCAAAAGGCTGATATAGGCGGCATCCCGAACAAGCGCGTGTTTAAAGACAAACGCGTCCTCATCGGCGCGGCCACGGCGGAAGATGAGTTCTGCGTCGAGTAGTTTCTCGAGCGCGTCGTTGACGACCTCATCGCCGAGATTGGAGGCGTATAGAAGCAGTTTGCGATCGAATTCTCGTCCAATACAGGCGGCGATCTGCACAACCTCGTGCACACCAGGCAAGCGATCGAGCCGGGCCATGAGACTGTCATGAAGTGAGGCGGGGATCGGAGCGTAGCCTCCAGCGGGATCGTCAAGGGCTTCCATCACCGCTTTAGTGACTTCTTCGATGAAGAGCGGCACACCGTCTGTGCGCGCAGCAATTTCCTCGACCATCTCACGCGGTGGGTGGGTCTCAGCCATAACGTTTTCGATTAGCTCCGAGACGGCGGTGGGCCCCAGCCGGCTCAGCGCCAGCCGCGTCATGTTCGAGCGCGCGAAATGAGGCTCGTCGTCGGGACGTGACGTGATAAGGACCATGACGCGTTCTTCAGCAATATCTTCAAGCAGCAGCTCGAACAGCTCCAGCGTGCTCGGATCAGCCCAATGAGCATCCTCGAGGACCATGAGTATCGGTTGCTTCGACGCTAACCCCAGAACCTGTTTGATCAACGCGCTCTGCGCCAGCATTCGCCGGCGGGTCGCAGGTAGCGCCAGGAATTCGTCGCTGCATTGGGCTCTTAGGCCAACCAGATCCGCCACCGCCGGCAATGCATATTCTGCCGTTCCGCCACCGAGCGCCATCAATGCTGCAAGTCGATCGATTGGGGATGGCCGCCCTCCATCGGCGGAGCGGGCATTCAGCGCTTCGGGTGCGATCCCTGATCTTCCGTCGCATTCGTCAAGGCCTGCCGCGCGGCGCAATTGTTGCGCAACCGGCCAGAGTGGCGTGTCGGCGAAAAAAGGCGAGCATTGGAACCGTAGGCGGCGGTGCTCGATCTCCCAGGCGTGGCTCAACAACTCGCTCGTCAGGCGTGATTTGCCGATCCCAGCTTCTCCAACCAGGACGACACCTTGCCCCTCACCCGACGCCGCCAGCCGCCACGAGTTCATAAGCAGAGACAGTTCCGTGTGACGGCCGACCAGCGGTCGACGTTCTGCCTTAGTGGTGTGCGCCTCAAATCGGCTCACCGAAGCGGTTTCGCCGACCACCCGATACGCCTGAACCGGTGTGGCGTAACCCTTGAGCTCGAGACGAGCCAGCGTCTCGTACCGGAACTGATCTCCGGCAAGGCGCCGCGTGGCATCGGACACGATCAACTCACCCGGTTGAGCAGCGGATTGAAGTCGGGCGGCAAGGTTGGGCGTTTCGCCAACGATGGTGCGCTCGCGAGCTTCGTGGTCGCCAATCAGATCACCTACCACCACCCAGCCACTGGCAATGCCGGCTCGAGCGGCAAGCACGCTGCCATCAGGCGCCGTCAACTTCGCTATTGCATCCAGCGCCTGCAGACCGGCGCGTAGAGCCAGCTCCACCTCGTCCTCTCGCACGCGCGGCCATCCAAAATAGGCAAGAACCCCGTCGCCCATGAATTTGGCGATGTGTCCGCCATAACGCCCAATCGCACCCGATACGGCATCCTGGAAGCGTGAAATGACTAAAGCCATCTCTTCCGGGTCTGTGCGTGCGGCAAGCGCTGTTGAGCCGACCAGATCGACGAACATCACACTTACATGACGGTGCTCCGCGCCCACGTCGGCCATGGTTGGCGGATTGTCCAAACAGGTGGCCTCTGATGACACCCGAGATTTGGTGCCGTCCTCACGCAATGCCCGCCGCAGACGCCGGCGTTGGCCCAGGGTGAGTCCGATCTCCTTTAAGTCGTCCTCGGAAAGCTCGTGCAGCACCTCGAGATCCACGTCATGCGCGTCCAAAGCCGGCAAGATGCCAGCGAGCCCATGCTTGGCAAGCCAAGCGGAAAGTATGGTGGCAGATGCGGTCAATGAACGAGGCTCCAGCCGGAAGCGAAGCTGGGACATGTCAATTGTGCGACAAATTTCTCAAGGTGCTTATCTTAGAATGTCGCTCTTAGGATGTCGCGCTCCA
>NZ_JBZMXT010000149.1:0-3166 GCF_058506495.1 Methyloceanibacter sp.
TACGCTTCCTGCACGACGGCCTCGAGCTGTGCCGGCTTGATATCGGGGGCCTCGGCGAACGCGTTCGGGACCAAAATCAGGGCCACCACGGCCGCCAGTGCCGCGCTCGTGCGGAAAGTGCTTCTGAACATAATCCTTCCTCCCCAGCGTCCAATGATAGAGCGACTCGCGGACTGCTCAAAAGCTCCACTTGAAGGACGTCTGAATGCGCGTGTCAGAACCTTTACTGCCGTCCTTGAGCTCGATGCTGCCATACTGCAGTTCTGTACCCACCAAGATATTGTTGGTCGGGTAGTACAGCAAGTTGACGAGCCCGTACCCCGAATTGGAAAAGGCATCGCCAGTCTGGCCGCCGCTGTTGTCTATTCGCTCCTCACTCCAACCGAATGAAGTGCTCCAGCGGTCATTCCACCAATGATCGTAAAACGCGAGCCAGCCAATAATCGGCAGTGTCGTTGCCCGGAGGCTGCTCGTTGGACCCAGATCAATACCGCCGTCGTTCAGATAGCTCGCGATCCCCCTACCGTAGGTGAACTCGGCCTTGATGCGGTCACGCTTTCCGACCTTGATGACCGTCGAGACATTGACACCAGAACCGATTTCCTGGCCCGAAGGGTTGGCGCTGGCAGTGGTGCTGGTTTCAAATCCTACCGAGCGCACAATGCCCGCGATTTGAAAGTGTCCCCAGTTGCGCTCAGCACGCCAGTGAGCGGTCAAATCAGGGTACTGTGTTCGGTCTTGAACCCCAAGTGTAGGATCGATGAAGTCGACCTTGCCGCTGTCGATCGCTGCCGATGGCGCTTCAAGCGCGATAGCCACCGAGTGACCGTCCCGACGTATGGGTGTCCAACGCAGCTGTATGTTGCGGAAGAACACCATGCCCGGCGGACCCCAGTACTCTATAGAGTTGGGGAACACATCCGGGTCCATAAACGTGCTCCAGGTCTGGCCAGCAAGGATTGAGCCAATTTCCCCGTAAGCGTGCCGCAATCGTGGCGTGGTTTTTCCGGCGTCGTTGCCCACGCCAACCAGTTCGAACTCAAGCTTGGTCTTCAAGTCACCGAGCCCAGTAGGCACCAAAGCATCGAAACCCGCGCGTGTCTGTCGGACGCTGAAGATTGTTTCGCCATCTCTACCGCAGCCGGGATCTTCCGGGCAATTCACAGGGATCTTCGATGGCCGGAGCAGGTCCTTCCAGTCCGGATCAACGCGCTGAAAGTCGTAGATGAAGTCCGCCTGTACAAAGCCGTAGAAATTGAAGGATACGTCGCCAGCCTTCATCCTGTAATCAGCGTGCAGACTTGTCGGAAACACGATTGCAGCAGCAGCCAGACCGCCTCTTAGCCACCGTAAAACCGGGCGGCACCCCTTTGCGCTCCTCATCGTATCCCCCGTTAGCTGTTTCACAGGTAAGCGTGACCTCGTGGATTATGAGGTTGCTTGATTGGTGTTACTGACGCGGTACGCGGAGATCGAACTAAGTGTGAGCGCTGGCTCGCCGGTGCTGCTTTACGGACGTGCTTGGGCTGCGAGGTCTGCTGACGGACGATTGCGAGCCCTTCGCTTAACTCATTCCTCGTCGACAGCAGCCAATCTCGCGACAACGCAGCACGAATTGGCTTTGGCAACAAAGCGCACTCTAACCGCTACAAGCGCAGCGTCGTGCTCTGCCATTTGTTCGTAGCAAGTAGCCAGATGCCTATGACGCTCTGCAGCACTCATCACGTGTGCAGGTTGCGGCGCTTATGGTTAATGGGATCTTAAGAAGCGTTTCATTTGAGGTTACCGCGCACATTTCTGAAGGCCCCGCTTGAGACACAGTCGGCATCCGCGTTGTGAGGCCAGAGACACGCCTGTGAAGCGTATGTCCGCTTTGGGTTATTAGCCGACATTCTAATAACGCTCAGCGACGACCGTTTTGTGCCCCAAAAGCAGACGTGTCTCTCGCGCAGATCGACGGTAGCTAAGTGTCAAAAGCGGACATTGCGATTGCTACCGCGAACTCGAGATCAGCTTTGCTCGGGGCTCCCGGGTTGCTGCAGCAGTTGGCCATTAGGATTGGCTTTGGTCTTCGCCCTTCCAAAGACCTCGGAGGACTTCTTGCTGATGGTCTTCTAGCGACTGAGCGACTTTTTCAGCGTCAGTCGCCACAGCCTCGATGGCTCCCCGGCGCGGTGTGTCGGCGAAGGGCGCGGCAGCTTCACGAAGATACGTCACTGCCTCTATGACTTTCCGATGAGCTCTTCGTACTTGTTCTAGATAGGTCTCTCGATCCATTGTTCTGATCCTCAAATTATATCTGCGTCTGAGTCGACGAGCGCCCCTCTTTCAACCCGCTCTCTTGGCCTGACGAGGCTGGCGTCACAGTTAGAAGCCTTCCCGGGCTAAGTTTCCGCGGCGAGTCTCTCAGCGATTGTCCGAACCCGCTCCTTCTCAAAGTCGAGTGACAACGCTTGCTCTGCCCGTTCCAGAGAGTGTTCGGACTGGGCGGTTGCCGCTCTTCGTACACTCGCATCACCTGCCGTAAAGAGAGCCCAGAGCGCTTTTTGAAGGCGAACCTGCACCTCGAACATCGATGCTCCGTCGCGTGCAATCGGCGTGAAGACATCGTCGTACAGATCCTCGGTCGAAAGAGGCGGGATCCAGACGCTTGGATAGTCTGGCTCGTTCTTCGGATTGGGTCTTGGGGGACTCCATTGCAACAGGATCCGCTCTGCCCTGCCGACCACATCGATCGCCGTTCCCGGGTCGTTTACGGCAGGAGACAGGGCGCGAGATGCAATTTCTGCAAGGACGCAAAGCCCGAAGCGCGGGTCTTGATCAAAAGACCGTTCGTTGCCGACCGCAAAAGCTTTTGCAATACGACCTGTCACGTTCTCGCCAGTCGTTCCATGAACGCGCGCAATCGGTCTCGCCGGATCGACAAACGTGCCCGGCAGCGCCTCGACAAAAATTTGGCCACCACATTCGTCGGCGCATGCAGAGAGGGCGTCCATATCTATGTGTTGAACATAGCCAACAGCGGGACTGTAGATCGGCTCGGCCGTTGGCGGGACATGCGTGTCCTGTAGGGGACGCGCGCCAAGATAGGGCTTCTCTACGCGCGGTACGAGCGCCTCCAGCGTCGCGTTCTCGACTCTTTGGATAGTTTCAGAAACGCGCCCCA
>NZ_JBZMXT010000150.1:0-3137 GCF_058506495.1 Methyloceanibacter sp.
GTCTTTGCCTCAACGCCTAGAAGAATTCGCACAGCGTAGCCGGAAGCGCGAGCGCGCAGGCGCTCGTAAATACGGTGTGTGTACCGAGAACCTCACCCGCTATGCTCAACTCCTTGCTCAACAATATCACTGTGCGGGGTGTTCGTGGGCGCGCCGAATTCTAGCCGTCGCCCCCTTTCAAGTCAGATTCCGTGATTGGTACTTAGCGGACCTCAATGCCGAAGCTGAGGATGTCTGCTTTCGGGTGCAACGCGGACGTGGTTAGGTTGCGCTCCGATGTCCGCTAATGACCCAAAGCGGACATACGACGCTGGCACTTCAGCCGCCAAAACACGGCAAACTTGACATTAGAGTTTGGTGCTGTCACTGGTGGCAGCTACTAATTGCTCGCGATCGCGCGAAGCTGTCGCAGACTTTGCGGCGACTCATCCCGAGACAATTCCCGATTTCGTCTACCCCCAGACAGCGCGTGGGGCGGGGCAAGCGTCCTCACGATCGCGTCGATTCGCGCGCCGTGTTCAGGCGCAAGGAACAATTTTTTAGTGACACCTTCATTCGATTCGCTCGGCCTCGCCGAGCCGCTCCGGCTTGCGCTCAAGGCCGAAAACTACGTGAAGCCAACACCAATCCAGCTTCAAGCGATACCTATTCTCATCCAGGGTCAGGATCTGCTCGGCGTCGCCGAGACTGGCACCGGCAAGACGGCCGCCTTCGCGCTGCCGCTTCTTCATCGTCTTTTCATCAACAGATCCGAGTCGCCGACGCCCACCGCACCTCGGGCGCTGATCCTGGCGCCGACGCGCGAGCTCGCGGGGCAGATCGCCGTACGGGTGAACGCCTACGGGCGAGGCCTTAACATGCGTACGGCGGTCATCTTTGGAGGCATCGGTCAGTCAAAACAAGTAAAGGCGCTGAGAGCTGGCGTCGACATCCTGATCGCGACACCGGGCCGCCTACTGGATCTCTGCGCCCAGCGTCACGTACGCCTCGATAAGGTCTCAATGCTGGTGCTCGACGAGGCCGACCGCATGCTCGATATGGGCTTCATCCGAGATGTGCGGAAGATAGTGGGCTTCTGCAGTAAAGAGCGGCAGACGCTTCTCTTCTCGGCAACCATGCCGCCGTCGATCGGTAAGCTGGCGCACGATATTCTGCGCAATCCCGTCCGCGTTGATATCTCGCCAGCAAAGGTGGCGGTCGATCGTATCGAGCAGCGCGTCTACTTCGTGGGCTCGAAGGATAAACGGGCCGTGCTAACAGACCTTCTCAAGACGCCAAGGATGGGCCAGGCAATCGTCTTTACACGGACCAAGCGCGGTGCCGACCGAGTTTCTCGCCATCTTGTACAGGCGGGACTGGCAGCGACTGCAATCCATGGCAACAAGGCCCAGAACGCGCGCGTGCGCGCACTCGACGGCTTTCGCAGCGGCAGGGTACGGATCCTTGTGGCAACGGACATCGCAGCGCGAGGTATCGACGTCCCGGGTATCTCCCACGTCATTAATTTCGAGCTGCCGAACGACCCGGAGAGCTATGTTCACCGTGTTGGCCGCACGGCCCGAGCTGGCGCGCAAGGCACGGCACTTTCATTGTGTGACCACAACGAGCGGGCTTATCTCAAAACTATCGAGCGGCTTATGCGGACGAGCATTCAGGTCGCCGAACACCCGCTCGCGATAACTGTAGATGCCGTTAAGACGCGGGACTTGTCCCCCCGCGCAGCGGCGCGTCCGGGCAACAGGCGGCGGAAACGTTGGCGCAATCGCCGTCCAAACGGCACGCCCTCAGCCATTCCCAAATCGCATCGGAAATCGAGAGGCGTAGCATGAAAGAATCTTTCCCTTCCCGAATCTCGGCAGCCAGGCGCAGGGCAGACGCAATACTAGACCAGAGTCGCAAGCGGCAAGAAAGCTACAAGCTGGAGCAAAGGCTCGCCAGCGACGCCAGGGCCGAGAAGACGGCACGGTTGCGCGAACTTCGCTTCGCTAAAGAAGCCGCCGACAGGGAAGCGGCAGCCGAAAATCCTTCCGTCCAAGCAGCGCCGAGGGCACGCAAGCCTCGGCGATCGGAGCAGACTTAACGGGAATTGGATCTGAGGAGAGGTCTACATGGCGTTTAAACCAAACTACAACTTCCAGAAGGCGGAGCGAGACCGGGCGAAGGCGCGAAAAAAGCAGGAGAAGCTGAGACGTCTGCAGGAGGAGACGGAAAAGCGCAAGGGCACGCAAGATGGCGACGAGATGGGGGCCAATACTGAGAGACGCACCGACGACGCCTAGCTTGAGGAAGGGCTTCTTGTGGCCAGGAGAATCTGAGTGCCACCAAACGGTCGTTCCCCGTCCCATGTCCGCTCCTGGCACTCAGCAGACATCGATTCCAGAGATATCGATGTTCGGTTAGGGGTGTTAACCGGACCTGGCTGTTTGCCGTCCTTGGAGCAGCCTATGACCCAAAGCGAACCTAACCTGCCAATCAAAAGGCGTCGCTAAACTTGCTTATTGGGCGCCTCGAATTTCTCGACTCCGCGAAGAAAGCGACGGGTTGGAAACAACGGTGCTTTTTCGGACGCAGCAAAGAACATTGGACACGGCGAAGCCACGTCGACGAACTGATCGAGCGGAGACGCAGTCAGGTCTTCTTCATTAGCGAGCAGAATAGCCAAAAACAAAGGACAGCCTTGAGCGTAATGGACGCAGCGCTCGCAGTCGCTAATGAGGCGAAACTGTCGAAGCTGTGCACTTCGATAACGGGCCATCGTTGATCACCATCACAGAGTACCAGACTGCAGCGTTGTGCAGTCGAGGCGGACCGCTTGGGTCACGGATGTCTCTAGGGAGGGGAGGAGTCCGACACCCCGCCCGGCATTCTTAGCGCGACCTAGAAGCAATAAACAAAAAGCCCCGGTGGGGGAGCTGCACCGGGGCTCTACTTGAATGCTCTCAGCGCTAGCTACTAGGACTCATCAGGAACGCAGCTCTCACTGGTTTCGTCCCAAGTCTGACCTTCTTCACAGTCCTGGGCATACGCCGCCGCGGTAACCGTTAGGCCCAACGCAACAAGAAAAGCGAACAGAATTTTCTCCATGGATGCACATCCTATGCAAACAACGCCGGAAACCGGCCAAGCAAACAGTTAAG
>NZ_JBZMXT010000151.1:0-3134 GCF_058506495.1 Methyloceanibacter sp.
GAGCCCGTCGACCATGTTGCCGAGGCGAATGCGGAAGGGCTTGAAGTCCTTGTCTGGTTCAAGGCCCAGCGTCTCCATCATGGCGTCCGCATCGAGCATAGAAACGCCGCCGGGCTGGCCCATGCCGACGCGTTTGCCCTTGAGGTCACCGAGCGAATTGACCGGCCCACCCTCAAGCGTAATGACATGCATCGCGACCGGCGCAATCGACATCCAGCTCAGGATTAAGCCCTTCTCGGAGCCTTTATAGGGGCCCGTCGCGGCCCACGCCTGGTAGGACGAAAGTGACGTTGCCATAGCGATTTCAAGCTGCCCTTTCTGCATCAGCTTGATGTTGGCGACATATCCCTTGGTCTCTTCCGCAGTCACCTTGACGCCTTTGACGGACTTGTTGATCGCATCGGCGATGCCGGCCGACCACGTATAAGCGGTACATCCGACCGGGCAGGACCCGACGGAGAGACGCACATCGGCCGCAAGCACCGACGTGGCTGTGACGAGACTGGCACCAAACGCTGCCACCCAAAAAGTAGACCGTATTCGTGTCATGGCTTTCCTCCTGTTCCTTTGGATTTATGTTTCTTGCGAGTTCTCTATTGGCTCGCTTTTTTTGAGCATCGCCTGGTAAGCAACCAGTGCGGCCAAAAGTGTAAAACCGATGATGTCTGTCTTCCAATTCGGGTCGAGCATCAGCCAGGCAATGGCGCCGTAGCCTAACCGTTCAATGATGCTGGCCTTGCGAAACAGCCAGCCCTGGACAGCGACCGCCAGGCAAAGGGCGCCAACGATCGACGTCAGGACGGCGAGCAAAATTGTTGAGACGCTCGCGTTTACGCCGAGCAAGGCCGGGCTGTACGCGAAGAAATACGGCACGATGAATGCGACTACACCGAACTGACAGGCGACAACCGCGATATGAAACGGATTGGCACGCGCGAGCCCGGCCGCCGCGTAGGCGGCAAGCGCCACGGGCGGCGTGATAGACGACAACATTGCGGAATAGAACACGAAGAGATGAGCGGCGAGCTTGTTCACCCCGAGTTCCTCGAGTGCGGGCGCCGCGAGTGTGGCGACAAGGATATATGCCGCCGCCGTTGGCAGTCCCATCCCCAGAATCAGTGACGCGGCCATGGTGAGGAGGAGCGCGAGGAACAAGTTACCGCCCGACAGCGATATGACGAGAGAGGAAAACTTGAGCCCGAGACCTGTCAGCGTGATCACCCCGATGATGATGCCCGCTGTTGCGCACGCGGCCGCCACCGGCAGAATAGCCTCGACGCCGCTTTCGATGGTGCGGAGCAGTTTGGCGGGCGTCAGCCAGGTCTGTGGCCGAACGTAGCTGAGGCAGACTGCGGCAATCAGGGCCCAGAACGATGCGTACATGACCGAGTAGCCGGCAAAGAGCATGTAAACAAAAATCGGAAGCGACAACAGCAGATGCCCGCCCTGTAGAAACGTGGTCGCAAGCGACGGCAACGAGTCGGTTTCAACGATCGGAATGTTGCGTTTGAGCGCTTCAAGATGAACGACAGCAAACAACACGACGTAGTAAAGTAGGGCCGGGAGAATCGCGGCCTGAGCAATCTCGAAGTATGAGATACCCGTAAGATCCGCCATGAGGAATGCGGCGGCCCCCATGACGGGTGGCATAAGTTGGCCTCCGGTCGACGCCACCGCTTCGATCGCGCCCGCGACCTGGGGACGATACCCCGCGCGCTTCATAAGCGGTATCGAGATCGTTCCGGTCGTGAGGACATTGGCAACGGCGGTACCGGAAATCATGCCCATCAGGCTCGACCCGACCACGGCCGCTTTTGCGGGCCCGCCGCGCGACCGCCCCGTCAGGGACGTGGCAATATCCATCAGCACCTTGCCGGCGCCCGAATTCTCAAGGACGGCACCAAACAGAACGATAAGGATAACGAAGGTCGCACTGACGCCGAGCGGCGTGCCGAAGATGCCGCCCCCGCCAAGGTAGAGCTGCGAGATGATGCGTTCGACGTCGTAGCCGCGATGGCCGGCTTCGCCCGGCAAGAGATAGCCAAAGTAAGCGTACGCCAGAAAACCGACGGCCAGGATCACGATCGGCCAACCAATAACTCTGCGCGTCGCCTCGAGCAAAATGAGCGTTGCAGCAATGCCAAGATAGAACTCGGGGCCCGTCAACTCTCCAAACCGGTACGCAATCTCGTCGAAGAAGACGACATGATAGAGCATCACCACCAATCCGCTAACCGCGAGACAGACAGCAACGACCCGCTCCAACGTGTTGCGCGCAGGGCTAAGCGAAGACGATGTCAGAGCACCAAGAAAGATGATCAGCAGCACCAGCCCCAGATGGATGGAGCGCTGGATCATGTCGGACATGACACCGTAAAGTGCGGTGTAGAGGCTGAAACCGGCCAGCAAAACGGCAGCTGCAATTCGCACCAATCGAGCGATAGCAAGGCCGTCATCTGGCGTCGCCTGCTGTTCCTCGACGGAGTGAGACATCAGCGCCCCCCTACCGGCATGCGCAACCGGTCGTCGGTCGGCGGCTCATCATGCAGTGCTGCCAAGTCGAGGTGAGGTGAATAGACCTTCTCGAGGAGCACTAGGAGTGCGGCCGCCCGCACCGCCCGGATCTCACCGATCCGGATCTTGTTGCGTATGGTCTGGCCAATGCTGCCGAGCTTGTTGAGGTGCCGGCCGATGCCGGCGACATAGTCGGGGATGCGCGGCATTGATCCGGCAAGCACAATCGCCTCCGGATCGATCATCTGATCAATTTTCAGCAGGGCATCTGCAAGCGCGCCACCGGCCGAACGCAAATCCCGGGAAAGCTTCGCGCCGGGAGCACCGGGAGTAGCCCTGCGGTCGATGCCGCCCACCATCTCCTCGATCGCGCTGGCATAATGCTCGACATGCGTTGGATTGTAGATCTTTCCCTCGGCAATTCCCTGCCGGACCAGGACCGCCCAGCCGGAAGCGGAACAGTTGAGACAGTCGTTGCGGCCACACGAGCAAGTCAATTTCGTTGCACGATGCCGCAAGTGGCCAATCTGTCCGGCGCGGTTGCTTTGACCTCGGATGATGCGTCCTTGGTGAAGGATGGTCGCTCCGATACTGGTCGCAGAACGAACCACGACGATATC
>NZ_JBZMXT010000152.1:0-3105 GCF_058506495.1 Methyloceanibacter sp.
GGTGCTGGCCTTGGCGTCGTCGAGCTGACCGTCGCGCTGCACTATGTCTTCGACACGCCAAATGACCGACTGATTTGGGACGTCGGCCATCAGGCCTACCCGCACAAGATCATCACCGGGCGTCGCGATCGCATTCGAACGATTCGTCAAGGCGGTGGTCTGTCTGGTTTCACCAAGCGCGCAGAGAGCGCCTATGACCCGTTCGGTGCGGCGCATTCGTCGACGTCGATTTCAGCCGGACTGGGAATGGTTGTCGCTCGTGATCTGCAGTCAAAGAATAACAATGTTGTCGCTGTCATTGGCGATGGTGCCATGAGTGCAGGGATGGCCTATGAGGCCATGAACAACGCAGGTGCGATGGATTCGCGCTTGATCGTAATCCTCAACGACAACGATATGTCGATTGCACCGCCATCCGGTGCTCTGTCGCGCTACCTCGCGCGCATGACGTCGAGCGGCACCTATCTCCAGCTGCGTGATATTGCCAAGCAGCTCGCGAAGCGCCTTCCGAAGGAGTGGGAGCGTCGCGCAGCTCGCATCGAGGAGCTTTCGCGTACGTATTGGGGCGGCGGTGCGCTGTTTGAGGAGCTTGGCTTCTATTACGTGGGTCCCATCGACGGACATGACTTCGAGCAGCTCTTGCCCGTGCTCCAAAACGTGCGTGACACAAAGCAGGGGCCGATCCTCATTCACGCCGTCACACAGAAGGGTAAGGGTTACGCGCCCGCCGAAGCTTCGGCAGACAAATATCATGGCGTAGGCAAGTTCAACGTCGTAACAGGGGCTCTCGACAAGCCGAAGGCCAAGGCGCCGTCCTATACAAAAGTCTTCGCGGAGAGCCTTGTCAGCGAGGCACGAAAAGACGATCGCATTGCGGCCATCACCGCAGCTATGCCTGATGGGACCGGTCTCAACTTGTTCGAGAAGGAGTTCCCTGACCGCATGTTCGATGTCGGCATTGCCGAACAACACGCGGTGACCTTCGCTGCGGGTCTTGCGGCGGAGGGGATGAAACCGTTCGCGGCGATCTATTCCACTTTCCTACAGCGTGCCTATGACCAAGTCGTCCACGATGTAGCCATTCAGAAACTACCGGTGCGCTTTGCGATAGACCGAGCGGGTCTGGTCGGTGCAGATGGACCAACGCATGCTGGTTCTTTCGACATTGCGTATCTCGCCTGTTTGCCTGGTTTCACCATTATGGCCGCTGCCGACGAGGCTGAGCTTCGCCATATGGTCGCAACCGCCGCCGTTTTCGATGAAGGTCCGATAGCCTTCCGCTATCCACGAGGCGAGGGTTGGGGCATTGAGCTGCCGGAGCACGGTGAGCCCCTCAGCATTGGCAAGGGGCGGATCTTGCGGGAAGGCAACTCCGTAGCCCTCTTGTCGTTGGGTGGACGGCTTCAAGTCTGTCTTGAAGCAGCAGATCAATTGGGGAGTCGTGGGCTCTCAACGACCGTGGCCGATGCTCGGTTTGCCAAACCTCTCGACCAAGAGCTCATCTTGCAGCTCGCTCGGAACCACGAGGTTCTTATTGCCATCGAGGAGGGCGTTCTCGGTGGCTTCGGTTCTCACGTGATGCAGTTCTTGAGCTTAGAAGGCCAGCTGGACGGAAAACTAAAATTCAGGTCGATGGTATTGCCCGACATGTTCATCGATCACGACAAGCCAGATGCGATGTATGCGCGAGCTGGCCTTGATGCGCAGGGGATCGTGTCCATGGTCTTCGCGGCGCTGGGTCGCGGTCATGACGATGTCGCGATGGCTCCAGGAGAGCAGTGGCCAACAGCGTCGGCCTGATCTTGCTGATCCTCGGCTTCGGGGTTGTGTTGGCGCACGCCTTGTTCGAGTTGATGCGCCGCCGTAATTCGAGCCAAGCCCGCCGCCCCCGTCAGGTACGGCGCCAACGACGCCGGGGCATCCGAAATGGCAACATGGCAAGCACGACGGGATTGGCAAATCGATCGAGGGATAGGCTCTCGTGAACCCACGTCGTTTCCGTTCCGCCAATAGCGGCGGAGACCAGCGAGCGATTGTAGAATGGTGTATCCTCTAGCGTCTTGATGAGCGTTGGCGGCCCGTTTTCAGAGCGGGCATGACGGGCAACGCGCCATAGAGTGCTCGGCAACGGCCCACGTGCCGGAGCTGGAATCTCCTCAACGCCGCCTTGCGGATCAAACAACAACCCAAGCGATGCGGGCTGTGATCGCCGCGGGATAACGTCATAAAGGACGGCTGTGTTCGGGCCGATTTTCGCACGCATCCAGTCCCACTCCACAAAGCCGGCTTCGAGTGGTTCATTGCCAAAATTGCTGTCGACATATGCGTGGCCGGACCACTCCAAGTCGGGCTGCTTCATCTTCACCTCGATACGGGCCTGGGGTGCGACTGGGTGCCAGTGGTGGTGGCTGTCGGCATCGAGCGCAAATGCGCGCTGGACAAGCGATTGCGGGTAGACGCGCACAGTGCCAACAACACGCGCCGGACGTGGCACCGTGATTTCCTCAATGAAGATTGTCAGAGCCTCGCCATCCCATTCGAGACGACTGGGACCAATGCGAATTGCACGCGCACTCCGGTCTAAGTCCGTACGAGTCCTTTCGGTCAGCGTCCAGTGTTTAGAGGAACGGCCATAAAGCGCCACGTTAAGTGCACAATGATTCTCAGGATCGTCGTTGCCTAGGCCCCGAGCCACCGCGTAGTAGGGCGAGAAGACGCTGCCAACGAATGCGATCAACGTGATCGCGTTTGATTCGTCGTCGCTTATGCCATCGACATACCACCAGATGTAGCCACCCTTGGGGACGGCCTGGCTGAAGTCAGGTCCTCCAGGATGCTCGCGGCTGCGAGGCGTCCCGACATCGCTGCCATCGGAACGCCGGGTCCCGGATGGGCTGACCCGCCCGCGAGATAGAGGCCCGGAATCTTCGTGCGCGCTGTCGGACGCGTGAAAGAGGCGTTCCATCCATGGGAAGCTTGGCCGTACAGGGCGCCGCCCGTGCCCGGGAAGAGCCCATTGAAATCCTCGGGTGTCGTAATGGTCGTGGCCGTTGGCTCCAAGATGAGCCCCGCCCGCTGCGAGAGGTCTAGGATATGGTCTCGGCA
>NZ_JBZMXT010000153.1:0-3095 GCF_058506495.1 Methyloceanibacter sp.
GACAAGGAGAACTTCGCTGTGAGGAATTTCATTTCAGCCCTCGTTGGATTGGCCGCGATTTATTCCGGGGCTGCAATTGCAGAAGCTGCCGACTGGCAAACTCGCTTGGCGCGCGAGCGCGGCTTTGAAGCCGTCATTTGGTCAATGCCGGCCGTTAGCATGATCGCGCTGCGTGACGCATATTTCAGCCTTGGTGGTGGTTACAATACGGTCTACTACCTGACGAAACCGCCGACGGCACTTCAGGAAGCCCTTACGCCGAATAATCAGACGCCTTATGTCACCGTCCTCTTGAGTACTCGGCAAGGACCGGTGGTCCTCGATATACCGCCCGCATCCAAACAAACTGCCATATTCGGCAGTGCTACAGACGTCTGGCAGGTTCCGGTGACCGACATCGGTCCGGCAGGACAAGATAAGGGCAAAGGCGGTAAGTACCTCTTTCTGCCACCCGGATACAAAGGCGAGGTACCTGAAGGGTATCTCCCAGTGCAGCTAGAACTCTACGATGTCTTTGTCGCACTGCGTCTCATCCCGCTTGGAGACACAAGCTTCAGCGAGGCTGGCGAATATGCCAAAAAAATAAGTGCCTATCCGCTGAACCAGGCAGACAACCCGCCGGCGGGAACATACATCGACATCTCCGGCAAGCATCTGCCGACCTTGCCCACATACGACATCGACTTCTTCATGAAGATCGATCAGCTCATACAGAATGAGCCGCTCCTCGAACGCGATAAGGTCATGGGCGGTATGTTGAGTTCTTTAGGCATCGAGAAGGGGGCAACCTTTAAGCCCAATCCAACTCTCAAGGACGCGCTAAATGAAGCGGCGAAGGACGGCTATGCCTATCTCGAGCATATGTTCGAGACGCCCGGCTACTCCACAGAGGTCTATTGGCCGGGGGCACAGTGGCTCGCCATTAGACGGCCCTCAGAGGACGGGTTTGTCTATGATGAGGGAGACACGCTGCTCCTTGATGAACGCGGCAGCTTGTTTCACTGGGCAACCTTCGTGCCGCGGCAGCTTGGGAAGGCAACCGCTTACGTAATGGCAACGCGCGATGGCGACGGCGACTTGTTATCGGGCAAGGGGGTCTACAGATTGCGCGTGCCTGCGAAGGTGCCTGCCAGCGACTTCTGGTCGGTCATCGCCTACTCGAAAAAGACGAAGGCATTTATCTACAACGACATCGACCGAGTTGGTCTTTCTTCCTACGACAAGGAAGCTCTGAAAATGAACGATGACGGTTCGGTTGATATTTATTTTGGCGAGACAGCGCCAAAGGGCTTCGAGTCCAATTGGATACCAACGGCAGGTGAAGATTTCTTCCTATTGTTCCGTCTCTACGGACCTGAGGAGCCCTTTTTTGACAAGAGCTTCAAGCTTCCAGACGTTGAGCGAGTCAGTTGAGCGCTTCAGGTCCAACAAAAGGGCAGGCATCATGAAGCCATTTCTCATCATCGTCGCGCTCGCCGGCACAGCAGTGCTCGTCGGCCAGCAGCTTGGTGCGCAGAATCGACCGTGGCGAAACGGTTTCACGGAGATGCGGAACAAAATGATGAAGCGGATGATGGCAGCGATGCCTGAGGATTCGCCGCCGAAACTCATCATGTCCATTCTGCCGCGTCTCAAGGAGCAGAACGAGCAAATCCTGGCACTTCTCGAAGAGCAACGTGACCTTCTGCGGCGGCTGGCCGAAAAGCAAGAAGCCAAGTAGCAAGATTCACAACCGGTCGCTTAGACCAAACCGTTGCCTACCGAATGTCGCTCGCTGTGCTGAGGTCCGCTTTTGGCACATAGCCGACATCGATGCCGCAGCTGCCAATGTCCGCTTACGGGCAGTAACCGGACGTCACCAAGTTGCATTCGGATGTCTGCTAATGACCCAAAGCGGACATTGCAGTTGCGGGCCCCGACGTGCAGATTGCCATCGGGATCCGTTGTCTCTCGCCAATTCTGGTCCGATAGATGACGGACGAGGGTGCTCTCTAGGTTTTCGATTTTCAATCAGAGGTTAAGCATGAAAGCGTTGTACGGACTTATCGCAATTTCTTTGATTGTCTCTCTGACGGCTTGCTCTGAGGAGGCTTCAGAGGTGAAAGACAGCGCGCCCGCCGCCAAGACGGAAGACTCGGCCAGCAAATCTGAGCCCACGTCTGCGCCCGCCGCGCAGACCGAGGCGCCCGCAGCTGAAAGCACTCCAGCTCCCGCGGCGACCGAAACGCCGGCCGCTCCGGCGGCAGCTCAGCCGCCCGAGGAGAATGCCGCAGCCGGCTCTGAGGTCGCCCCTGGAACGCCATCCAAGGACGAGCAGGTTTGTCTCCAGGCTGTCTCAACCGAGACCAACAACGGGGATGTAGTGACGCTTAGCGTAGAAGAGTCCGAGGCAAATACCCTCGTAATGGTCGGCGTAGGTCCCAATCGCGCGCCTTGGAAATGCCTCGCCAAAGATGGCGTCGTCGCTGAAGTTATGTCGATGACCGATGAGGGTGCTCTCTAGGTCGGGAAGCAATCAAGCGTAGGTGAGCTCGTCAGCATGCGAATGCACCGCGCGTGTCGTTATACATTGATCGGCTTTGCCGTTCTTTATGCGCTGGCGGTGGGGCTTTTCATTATTGGCACTTTCGGTCTTTTCGGAAGTCCGTCCGGACCGTTGGCCGGCGTCTTCTTGGTGCCCCTCGGCTTACCTTGGAACCGAATGCTCGGTGTATTCCCGGAGCCGCTTTGGCCGACGCTGGCCGCCTTAGCGCCAGCCGTGAATCTCATCATTCTTATCGTGATTTGCCACTGGGGCGCGTTGAAACGAAGTGCAGAGAGGGGCTGAGGCTAAAATGGTTAGATTGCTGTTCGGGATAGGCCTCATGTGTCTGTTTTCGGCTCCTGCATTGGCCGCCGATACAGGCGCGACAATTATTTCCAAGGCACGTCTGGCCTGTGAGAGCTATGAAAACGGTGTTTTTGATCAAGGCAAGGCGGTCAGCAGGGTCGATCTGACCGGTGACGGCATCTCAGATACAGTCATCGACGAAGGCGACTTCCGCTGCTCGTCGGCAAGGTCGCTCTACTGTGGCAGCGGGGGCTGCTCACTCCAC
>NZ_JBZMXT010000154.1:0-3076 GCF_058506495.1 Methyloceanibacter sp.
CGTTCGAGGGTTGCCGACGAGAAGGCACGTGCCGAAGGGCAGGGACCGGTGGGCGGCAGTCAACCCGTTGGGTTTGAAGATTTCGCCGCTGGCCGTGCGGTTGCCGGCCAGTTCTTTACCGTACCATGTCGCGGTGACGGTCTGGGCCGCAAAGGCCGGTGTTGCCAGCAAGATCGACGCTCCTAGGGCGAGATATCGCATGATTCCAACGAACTCCTTATTCTGACCCTCGGTGGCCTACCGTTGAACCTGGGCCTAAGTGCGGTGCCACTAGGGGCTCATTGCGAGACCTTTGGGCGGCGATGGGGCGCGAGATGGCGAGATAGCCAGAGCCTGCAGAGGGACTTGCCTTTCTCTGATTTGGATGGTGATTCACGGGCTGCAAAAAGAGCCAGTCCTGGCCTATAAGAGCCCCTGACACCGATGAAGTAGATTTTGGGAGGAAGAGACGTATGGACCTCGCGACCTTGAACAAAGTCGCCACTGCCATGACCCAGCCAGGCAAGGGGATTCTTGCGGCGGATGAGTCGAGCGGGACGATCAAGAAGCGCTTCGACGCGATCGGCGTTCAATCGACGGAAGAAAATCGTCGCGACTACCGCGAATTTCTGTTCCGAACCGAGCCGGCGATGAAGGACCGGATTTCCGGTGTCATCTTGTTTGATGAGACCATTCGTCAGAAAGCGGCTGACGGAACGCCCTTGGTCAAGATTATTGAGGATGCCGGATCTATCCCAGGGATCAAGGTGGATGCGGGCGCAAAGCCGCTAGCGTTCTGTCCTGGCGAAACCATCACCGAAGGACTTGATGGTCTGCGTGATCGTCTCATCGAATACCGGGAACTCGGCGCGAAGTTCTGCAAATGGCGCGCGGTGATCGATATCGCCGATGGGATCCCGAGCTATGACGCCGTGAGCTCCAACGCTCATGCGCTCGCGCGTTATGCCGCTCTGTGCCAAGAGCAGCAGCTGGTGCCAATCGTCGAGCCGGAAGTCCTGATGGACGGCGACCACACGATTGAGCGCTGCGAGCACGTTACCGAGTGGGTGTTGAAGACCGTGTTTATGGAGCTGTACTACGCGAAGGTTCAGCTTGAGGGCATGGTGCTCAAACCCAATATGATCGTGCCGGGCAAGAAATGCGCGACACAGGTGTCCGACGAAGAAATCGCGACCAAGACGATCAAGGTCCTGAGGGATTGCGTACCATCCGCGGTCCCGGGTATCGCGTTCCTTTCAGGCGGCCAGGACGATGTCGAGGCCACAGCGCGCCTCGATGCGATGAACCGCATTGGCGGTTTCCCATGGCATCTCACCTTCTCCTATGGTCGCGCGCTACAGCATGCGCCACAGGTCGCCTGGTCCGGCAAGTCAGACAACGTGCCGGCAGCGCAGGCAGCGTTTTCGCACCGCGCGGAGATGAACGGTCTTGCGACGCTTGGCAAATGGACTGAAGCCGTCGAGAAAAAGGCTGCGTAGACACTATCGCTATGGCGACGAGTAATGCGAAGGCGGGGGCTTGGCTCCCGCCTTTTCTATTTGGCAACACGCCGTCGGGCGACGAAGCCAAGAATCGCCTTCTCCAATTCGACCAAGATCAACAAGGCTACACCGATCCCGATGATCAGCAGCCAGTCATGCCGCGCGATGGGTTCCGTGGCAAACACCGACTGCAGAACGGGCAAGTACGTAAAGGCCAGCTGTGCGAGGACGGTGATCGCAACGCCGGCCAGCACTGCCGGAGTGCCGAGAAGGCCGCGCCAAGTCAACGACCGGCCATAGACGAAGCGCACGCTGAACAAATAAGCGATTTCCATGACCACGATCGTATTGACGACCATGGTGCGGGCCATATCGACGCTCTGCCCGCGGTCGATCGCGTAGAAGAAAATGCCGAACGCGCCGATCACGAATAGTAATGAGACGAAAACAATACGCCACAGAAGCCTTCTCGAGAGCAATGACTCGGTCGCTTTACGCGGTGGTCTGCCCATCGTCCCCGGCTCCGTCGGCTCAAAAGCCAGGGTGAGGCCAAGGGCTACCACAGTGACCATGTTGATCCAAAGGATCTGTATCGCGGTCATCGGCAAGGTGAGACCAAAGGCGATAGCCCCGACCAGCGCGGCGCACTCGCCGCCATTGGTGGGCAATGTCCAGGCGATGACTTTGCGGATGTTGTCGTAGACCGTACGGCCTTCGCGCACTGCCGCCACGATGGAGGCGAAGTTATCATCTGCAAGCACGATTTCTGCTGCCTCTTTGGCGGCATCCGTGCCCTTTTTACCCATGGCCACACCCACGTCCGCCTGCTTGAGGGCGGGAGCATCGTTGACGCCATCGCCCGTCATGGCCGTCACGGCCTGCTCTTCTTGCAAGGCCTGGACAAGGCGCAGCTTGTGCGAGGGGGTGGTACGCGCGAAAACAGTCGTCGCGCGAACGACGTTGGGAAGTTCAGCATCATCAACGTCGTCGAGTTGGCGGCCTGTGAGCGTCGTTGGCTCCGGCGCAAGGGCAAGCTCGCGGGCGATGGCCGTCGCCGTGGCGGCATGGTCGCCCGTAATCATTTTGACATCGATACCAGCGGACCGGCATTCCCGGATCGCAGGCAGGACCTCCTCGCGTGGCGGGTCGATAAAGCCGACCAGACCGATGAAGGTCGCGCCCTCTGAGACATCGGACACACTCAGGTCCTGCTGTCCCTTGGGCAGTCGCTTCATGGCCAAGGCCAGCATGCGTTGACCGTTGCGGGCGATCGAGTCGGTTTTTTCAAGCCAGCATTCGGCATCCAACGGCACGTCCGGGTCGACGCCGAGTTGTCGGTCGCACATATCCAGGATCTGCTCGGGTGCGCCTTTGATGAACGCGATGCTGGTCCCGTCTTCGTGGCCGTGATGTAGCGTCGCCATGAAGCGATGAACCGTGTCGAAAGGTATCTCGTCGGTGCGCGGCATTTGTTTTCGGAGCAGCGCTGGGTCGAAACCGGCCTTCATCCCGAAACAGACCAATGCGCCTTCCATCGGGTCGCCGTGAACCCACCAGTCGCCGTCCCTGTGCCGTAAGTCGGCGTCATTGCACAG
>NZ_JBZMXT010000155.1:0-3071 GCF_058506495.1 Methyloceanibacter sp.
AAGAGCGGTCGCGGCTTCCTCACTGGCGGACAATTTCGGCGCCTCCGGTGCGGCTTCGACCGGTGGCTCAGGGATCGGCGGCGGTGCCATGGATGGCATTTCGCGCGGCACGGTCTCCTCTTGTGGAGCCTCCATTTCGACAGGCTGGGCGACTTCGAGCGTCTCGACCTCTACGACTGTCTCGGCTACTTCAAGCATTTCAGACTCAAGAACATCGGGTCCCGCGTCATCCGCCTGTGGCACGTCGGGCTGCAGGACATCCGGTTGTGCCGCATCAAGCGCCACAACCTCATCAGAAACGTCGCTTGACCCGACGAATTCGGGAGCCGCATCGACTGGCTCTGGCGTCTCCAGGACGTCCTGGGGTTCCTCCTCGACCAACTCCAGACCGCCAAGCTCGCCGGTAAGATCCATGATCTCTTCGTCTTCGTCGGCCGGTTCATCGCTGCCGGAGCTTAGAACGCGTGCGATATCGTCGATGATCTGATTGTCGGCTTCGCCTTCTAGACTTGCATCCTCGGTCTGCGCGGCGGCGGCTGGCTTATCGCCCTGGCCTTTGCCCGCATCGTCATCGGTGATGATCCGTCGAATAGAGGCAAGAATGTCCTCCATCGTCGGCTCAGGAGCGCGCTCGGTGCTGCTCATTACTAAATCCCTTAACGCCTCTCAAATTCTACTGCCCCAGCCATCGTCGCTAGGATCGATCCCAATCAATAACTTAACACAATGCTAACGGCCAAGTCTTCGCTTGGCACGGACATTGGGACGTATGGTTAACGACGGAGGTGGGTATTGGTTCAGTTATCCGCTAGGGGCGGTTCGGGCGGCGCGAGGCCCCATAGCTTATTTTTCACGATCTCATAGTGCTCGAAGGGATCATAATAAGGCACTGAAAGACCGAGCGTTTGGGCATCCATTCGACCGATGGCACTGTAGAGCGAATACTCTGCGACAACCCGGTCACGAAGCGCCGAGACGAGGCCGATCTGGGAGTTGAGAAGCTCCCGCTGGGCATCGAGGACATCGAGTGTCGTGCGCTGGCCGACCTTCTCCTCCTCACGCACGCCCGTCAGCGCAATCTTGTTCGCGGCAACGGCGGCTTCTGCCGACCGGATTGCAGGCCCCGACGACTGCAGGATGCCCCAGTTTGAAATGACATCGGCATGAATCCGGAGGCGAGCGTCTTCCACCTCGCGCTTCAGCTGATTGTTGGTCTCTTTTGCTTGGCGCACCCGGGCCGAAACCCCGCCGCCCTGATAGAGGGGAACGCTAACGCGCCCGGTGACGGACGTCGTCTCGGTGTCGCTGATGGACCTGCTCTGGTCAAAGCGCTTGTCGTAAACAGCCTCCAGCGACACTGAGGGCAGCATTTCGCCCATGATGCGCTCGACGGCGTAGAGCGAGGACTCCTCATTGTATACTGCCACCAGGATTGCGGGGTTCTCACCATCGCCCAGCGTCATGGCCTCATCCAACGAATTTGGAAGCAAGTGACGGATTGAGGGCGGCGCAACGAGATTCCCAGGCGGGTGACCGATTACCTGCTCGTATGTCGCCCTGCTCGTCTTCAGGTTTGCCTGCGCAGTGGCCAGGGTCGCTAGCGCTTCTGAACGTCGCGCCTCCGCTTGCGCGACGTCGGTTCTCGTGACCTCGCCCACATCGAAGCGGTCCCGCGTTGCCTTTAACTGCTCCGTGAGGACGCGCACGTCATTCTCTCGAAGGCGAACCACAGCTTGGTCCCGAACCACGTTCACATACGCGGTGGCGGCGTCGAGCAGCACATTCTGCTCCACCTGACGCAGAGTTTCTCGCTGCGCCTGCACGAGGGACTTGGCCTCGCGGATGGCGTTTAGATTCTGAAAACCGCCGAAAAGCAACTGCGACAGGGTGATGCCAAAGCCATGCGGGTGCAGCACGCCAACGGAACCAAAACTCCGGCTGATTCCGGCAGCAGGACCGCGAAAGTTGCTGTTCTGATTTTGATAGGCGGTATCAGCGGAGCCGGTAATATTCGGTCGCAGGCCAGATTTCGCGAGAGCAACTTGCTCGTCGATCGCGCGTAATCTGGCTCGCTCGGCATTGAGGACCGGATTGAGAAGGTACGCGTCGGCAAGCGCCTGCTCCAGTGTCTCGGCGACAGCAGGGGCGCACACGGCGACCGCGACGACCCCAAGGCTAAGCGCCAGCATCGCACGGCGCGTAGAACGCACCGCGCGGCGCAACCACGGACACATGCCCTGCAAAGCAACCACGCTTTTCCTGCTCCCAACGGCAACGGAGCCCCAACCGTTGCCAAAGCTCACATTAGAGCAAGCGAAACGCCAAAAGATAGCCAGGAAGGGCTTGTCTCAACCCATTTCCGCAAAAAACTCAATGCACTGTGGGATCGCCGCAACAGTGGCTATACGGCGCGTCTGTCGACATATTTGCGCGACTTTCACTGTGCCGAGGGACCCGAGTTCGCTCCCGCCTGACATGTTGCCGGGGTGAATGCACGTTGATCGCGCGAAGAACGGATTGAAATTATCGAGTTTTACTTATGGCTAAGCACCGGAGGCATGGCTCGGACCAAAGAGTTGCTGGACACAGGCGAGATATACGCTAGAAGGTCCAGCCCGATGGCCACGTGGCGGAGTGGTGACGCAGCGGACTGCAAATCCGTATACCCCGGTTCGATTCCGGGCGTGGCCTCCAACAACACATTCCGTAAAAGACATCGGCGCCCCGCCGCCTAAGCCTCTGTTCCATCGACATTTTGCTTGGCCCCTCTCCGGCGGCGCCACCAAACATTGATTTGGCGCCTCCAGCGGCGGAACGCTGGCAAATCGATGGATAGAACGAGGAAGCCCAGCGGAATCATCCAGAATCCCAGAATAGGCAGAAAACCGAGCAGGCCGCCGCCAACGAGCAGCATGCCCAGGCCGATCCGCACGGGTTTGCTGCGCGGCAGATGAATGCGACGGTCGAAGATGCGGGCCTTGTTGGGCATATTTCTGAGCGATGGACTGTGGGCGCCCCAGGGGCAATGCAGAACGTTGGAGGGAGAATCCGGCCAAATCGACTTGAACGCG
>NZ_JBZMXT010000156.1:0-2926 GCF_058506495.1 Methyloceanibacter sp.
CGACAAGGATGCAAACGTCTAAATTCTATCTGATCAATGTCCGCTTTGGCTCATTAGCAGACATTATCGATAGGCTAACGCACATCTGCTTTGCATCCGAAACCAGAAATTCTCAACCTCCGCACTGAGATATGCTGAGGGTCAAAAGCTACGCCAGGTTGGCCATCAGCTAACTGCGATAACCTGCAGGCGTGCGCCAAATCCGCACTCCTTACTTCAAAGTGATTGCCAGACCGCTCAAATCTGCGTTCGCCATCAGTCCAACTTGGCGCCCTGTCAGTTCAAGAACGGCTCCGTTCTGGTTTGTGAGAACGATCGCTCGGACGCCACTGCCCACTGCAAGACCTGCACCCGCGGCCGCATAAACGCCGGCAACATCGGAAGCGCGTTGAATATTACTCACGCGCCCATGAAGCTCGGTCTTTGATCCACCAAACAGCAAACCGTAGTTGATTCCGCCCACACCCAGTCTGTAGGTCCGCCCGCGGAAGACCAATCTGCCGCTGCCACCTGATGCACCGATGAACCACCCACCCTTGTACACGGTGAGAGAAATGCTGCCGCTACCTGCATAGGCGCTCGGAACTAGAGCCAATGGCAGGGCAAGCAAAGCGGCGAAGATGGCACCGCGGAATAAGTCCAGGACTCGCATCTATGGGCATTTCCTCTGTCTGACTGGCCTCAACGGTACTATAGCGCCTTAGGCGCGAGATTGGTTGCGGGCGGCCGGCCCTACGAGCAGCCAATGACCGCTTTGAGTCATTAGCCGACATCATAGCCTAGCTGGCAAGGTCTGGTTTACGCCCGAAACCCCGGCATCCAAGGCCTCGCGATTGAGTGCTGCCTAGTGCAAGAAGCAAACATCTGCTTTGATCGATTAGCGAGATTCCAGAATTCTAGTCTTCCGGCTGGTTGAAGGTTACATCCACGATCGAAGCGTAAGCTAGCGCGACGCCGATCACGTAGGCCGCAGCGCTGATGCTGAGGCCGTAAAGCCAGCCCGTCTCTCGCCCGGAGTGAGTGCCTGGCAACGAAAGGTCGAGGGCATTCAGCACGAAATAACCAGCATACCCGACGACGGCAACTGCCAGAAGACTGACGACGCACAACCAAAAGGCAGCGTAGTCGCGTGACTCTGCTTCAAGCTCCTCGGCAGGAAACAGACCGTAGACTGCTCCAATCGCGATCATGCCAAGCGCACCTATTTGGACAGCATACGGACACCCAAGCCAGAGGGTCACATTCTCCAACTGTATCCAGTTTGGACCCTGCAACGAAGTTTGAAGGAGTCTGAAAAAAGGTGGAAGGCCCATGATGAGACCAAGAATAAACAAACCAAGGCCCCATCGGATGAACGATGCAGCCAGCAAGGAGACTTCGTCAACATCCTTCTTGGCCATGGCAACCTTCCGATCTCCGCCGGTCTCTATTTGTTCATTGCCTTCATCACAGCACCTACGATGCCGGTGAGCACGGCACCGCCGCCCGCTCCACCAAGGGCATTGCTGAGTAGGCCGCCTAGCGCGCCGCCTGTAGCCGGATCAGCACCCGCCGCGCCGCCGAGAACGCTCCCGAGAAGTGTGCCTCCAGCAACACCACCGACTGCACCGCTGATGATCTTGGTCAGCTGGCTCATAGCCACTTGTTGCAACACCGCACCGACAGCTTGACCGCCCAGTATGCCTGTAATGATTTGAGTAAGTATTGGAACTAGTGCTTCCATTACAAAAACCCCCCCTTCGTATGGGCAGAAAATTCAAGTCGCGGCTTTTGCGATTTCAAACGACAAAGACACGACGATTTAGGATATCAGGTCTTGCGATCAACACCTTAGCCATTAGTGAAGCTCTCCCTGACTTACACTGACGATAATAAGCGTTGGGTCCTTAGGCTCAAGCTGCAGTGCACCATGTTCGCTTTGGGTCATTAGCGGACATCAGCAGGCAATTTTGGGACGTCCGGTTTAAGCTACTAACCCGACGTTGCCGGCCCCGCTTGAGGGCCCCTTAGTGCCTGTCCCGGCCCTCAGCGCCTTGAGTGAGAGAGCCCACCGCTACCGTGCTGAAGCGCTAGTTCGTCGTCGAGATTGAGGACATCGGATGCAACGCTGATCGAGAAGCCATCACCTTCTCGCGCAGAGTATCCATCCCGCTTTCCGGACTGCCTCCTTGGTTCTAGAATAGCTTTCATGTCGCTACAGGCGAAGGTCACTTTGGGGGCGCTTTCAATGGGCCGTTGCGCATATCTCCGTGCCGCCCTGACTGTGCTCCTCGCGAGCCAATTCATGGTCGGCAATGCAGCAGCAGGACCGATAGACCTCGCTGGATCGGAGTGGGGCTTCGCTGGCGAGGCGGGCAGAACAGCCCGCTTCGTGCAGTTCCGCGCGGACGGCGTCGTGGGAGGTTCATCAGGCTGCAACCGATTCACCGGCGCCTACACGCAGAAAGGCGATGAACTCACGATGGGGCCATTGGCCTCCACACGGATGGCTTGCCCGCCTGAGGTGATGGGCAGAGAGCAGCAGTTTCTCACCATGCTTGGCAACGTTCGCTATGCAGAAACCGACGATCTAAAGCTCACTCTCAAGGACGGGAACGGCGAGGTCTTAGCCGAACTGGTGCGGCGCGATGGTGACTAAGCGAGAACTCACGTGGCCCCGCACCATCGCACATGCCGATATGGACGCCTTCTATGCGGCCGTGGAGCAGTTGGATGATCCAAGCCTACGCGGCAAGCCGGTACTTGTGGGGCCCCGCAGCAACCGCGGGGTTGTCCTCACGGCGAGCTACGAGGCGCGCCCCTATCGTGTAGGCAGTGCAATGCCAATGGCCGAGGCACGACGCTTGTGCCCCGATGCCGTGATCGTCCCACCTCGCTTCGATCGCTATCAGGACGTCTCACGCACCGTCATGGGTGTCTTCGCAAC
>NZ_JBZMXT010000157.1:0-2902 GCF_058506495.1 Methyloceanibacter sp.
CGAACTCGGAAGTCGACAGGCCTCGAGGGAGCGAAACGGCATCGCGGCCCATCAATGGTGGTCGACGTCTGGTGGCTAGCCCGTCGCGCGTCTCGATGGTAGCTACATCAAGCGGCGATCGCATGTCAGCCCAGCTTCAAGTTTGATGCGGGCGGTAGCCGGGTCGTCGATGATGTGTTTGGCTAGTTCGAGAGAGCTTGATGCAGCGATCGCAACGTGATTTCCCGGATGGCATGCAAAGACCATCGTCGACCTCCAACCGCACGGCGGATGTGGCGAGGTCGACGTTCATCGTCAATTTGACCTCCCTCCGTTTGCAGGTCTTCATTTTCACGGCGGTCGCCGCAGCACTCATTTTAGGGGTGGGTTGGTCGCTCCTCGATCCAGCGCCACCGCGGGCGGTTCGGATCGCGACCGGCGTGCCAGGCGGCTTCTATGATGCCCTTGGCAAGCGGTACCGCGCGGCGCTCCGAAAAAGTGGGGTCGCGGTTGAGCTCGTTGAGACGAGCGGCTCGGTTGAGAACGTTCGGCTCTTGCTCGAAGACAATGATATCGACATTGCTTTCGTTCAGGGCGGCATCACACGCCGTGGCACGGGAGCCGGAACCTTAAGGACGCTCGCAAGTCTCGCAATCGAACCGCTTTGGATTTTCTCGAGGACGGGCGAATTCGATAAACTCGAAGCGAGGAATGGCGTTCGCATCGCCGCAGGTCCAATGGGCAGCGGAACACGCGACCTCGTCACGCATATCCTCTCAATCTTGGGATTGCGTGAACGCGTCGTGCTTGTCGATCTCGGCGGCAAGGCAGCCGCAAACGCCCTAATGGCTGGAGACATCGATTATGCGGCCTTCGTCACAAGTCCCAAAACGGCTTGGGTCCAGCAGCTCCTTGTTGCGCCCGGCATCTCCTTAACGGAGCCGGGCTACACCGCCTCGCTGGTAAGGGTGCTTCCCTTTGCCACCGAGGTGCAATTACCTGCGCGGGTCTTGGACTTCCAGCGGCGCATTCCGAGGGAAGGCCTGACCGTTCTGGGTGTTGCCACATCATTGGTGGTCACACCTTCTGCACATCCCGCCATAAAGCACCTACTGCTGGCAAAGTCGCATGAAATCGTCGACGGCGAGGCCATCCTGGGGACACGTGGCCAGTTCCCATCCCGACAACTTATCGACTTCCCGCTCGACGAGGAGGCCATGCGGTATTTCCAGCATGGACCGACACCAGTTCGCCGTTATCTGCCTTACTGGCTGGCCAATCTGGTCGAGCGTTTCTGGTTTCTGGTCGTACCGATCCTGACGCTGCTGATCCCCTTGCTGGGCTTCGGTCCGACAGCATTTGATTGGAGCATGCGTCGCCGGATCTACCGCTGGTACCGGGAACTGGCAGATATCGAAACCGCAGCCGATCGTGCGGATAGCCGCGATGATACCGAAAGCTTGATCGACAGGCTCGATGCGCTTCAGGAGCGGGTCAAACAAGTCCACGTCTCGTTGGCATTTCGACGGGAACTCTACGCACTCAGGGCGCATATTGCCTTCGTCAGACAAACAATAGCGCGACGGTGGCGTGTAGAAGATCCTGGAGAAACGCATCCGGTCGAGGACATTGTGTCCGACTAGCTGTCGCCGTCAGCAACAAGAAGTGCGTCGTTCGGCAGCTGGATGGTGCCACCGAAAGCTGCGGGACATGAAGCGTTATTTGCAGGGACTACGACCGCGCCGCGCGTATTGCCCGGGTCTCGATGCTGACCGATGGGTCGTGGTGGAACAGCAGGATGCTGCTCGCCGCGAGCTTGGCGAAAGCGGGACGACTGGGTGAAGCCCGGGGCGTTGCCGACAAGTTGCATCGAGATTATCCGGATCTAACTCTGGAAAGAATGCTTCGGCGGATGCCATTCGCGCACACCAAACATACCGAGCATCTGGCAGACGGACTTGTGCACGCGGGCTGGCAGGATTGAGCTATGGGAGGCTGCGCAAGACAGGTCAACAGCTCGAGCTTAGCTCCCTGACTGGCAAGCCCTGCCCATGAGGCTATCGTGCGAGCACGCCAGCGTCTGCCAGTGGCTTCGCTAACGCCTCGAAATCGTTGGCGCGGCGCATCGTGTAGAGCTCCCGTAGTTGGGCGCGAGAGATTTTCCCTCTCGCGGCTACGAGACGGGCTGACGCTTCCTCAGCTCGTTTACGGTCGCCGTGCCGACGGCTCGCTGCAATCAACAGGAGCTCGCTCGATAGCCAGCCGGGGTGCGCGCGCAGCGACTCATCTGCGTTGGTGATTGCGGCTTCGTCATTGCGTAGACAGAAGTGCGTCAACGCACGCACGCAACAATAATAGCCGCGATAAACATCGCTCGGACTAATGCGATCAAGCTGTTTGATCCATCCCAAGGCATCCCTTGGTTGGCCTGCTCGTGTCAGGCAGGACACAAGCTGGTTGTAACTGGTGGGGAAGGAGGGATTGAGATCTATCGAGCGGCGAAGAGCGGTACTTGCCGCTTCATAATCTTTGAGCTTTGCGTTCCAGCCCCCGAGGGCAGCATTGGCGAGATAGAAGCGCGGGTCTAGCTTCCGCGCGGTCTCAGCAGCACCCACTCCCTCCGCGACTACGGAATAGTCGCTGTCATAGCTGTCGGCAGGTCGGCCCGCGATCATGAATTTGAGCCACGCATTCCATGCCAACGTTGCCTGGGCGTAGGCGCAGTCCGGGTGTCGTCGAACGACGTCGGATGCGATTTCGACGCCCTTTGTCAACGCTTGGCGGTCTCCTTGCTCAGCCAGTAATCGGGCGCGCGCCAAGCGCTCCCATCGCGAGAAATTCTGCAACGGTATACGATGCGTAATCTCATCTTCTGAGCGAATCAGCTCTGGCTCGATTGCGGCCGCTATCCGATGGGCCAAGG
>NZ_JBZMXT010000158.1:0-2784 GCF_058506495.1 Methyloceanibacter sp.
CGAGATACCCCAAGCGAGAAAGGCACCTTGGATCAGCAGGGTCAACACAGGCACTTCATATCCAGACAACATTTTTCAATCTCCATCGATTGTGTTGCCTGGGTTACGCTTCTCGGGTCAGAGCGGATCGGTGCGACAGCTGCGTCGTTTGCGCACAGATGTCGGAAGCAACGTTTCGCGATTGTCGCACGAGCTTCTTCGACCGCCAGCATTGCTAACGCGGCCGTTCATCGGAGTATGCAATTGTGGTCCCGATGCTGAAGATCAGTCGTCTGTGCTGCGTATGCGAGCCCCGACCCGTAAACAGGGAATGGGTCGGGGCTCTACACCATCTCCAGCTGGCAGGTGGCTCAGCTCAACTGCGATGGCCCACGAGAAACGACACAAATGCCTCTCTTGGATTGCTCCCACGTAAACCGCCGCCCCGTCCCGCGACGCTTTGGCGCGCGCGCCGACGCCCCTAGATGTTCAGCGCAAAGGCAGCCAGGAAGCTGAGGCTTAAGAGCAACATGGCCCAGTGGGGGAGTGCATCAAGTTGGACCTTTTTCCGTTTTCTATGTGCGAAGGCCATTGGCACCACCATCGCTTCGCGTCTTCCGCTTCTGAAACGCCGCGATCACGCAGCCCCCTGGCGCAACGTCGCTCTCATCATCTTTGAACTTGCGATCCAGGTGCGCACGGGCATCCATGATTGAGGAAAACGTGACCGGGACTCGGGTGCCCGGAAGCAGCCGCAGCACAGGTAGTGAGTCCACAGCGCAAGCGTCCGACGCCCATTCGGACAGAATGGCGCGCTTCTGGCTTTTACTTAGCGCCGGGTCATCGACAACCTCATGCGGGAACGTAAATGTGTGTGGCCGGCTCTGATTGATCTCAGTCATCATAGTCTCCCTACAGCTTCCTCCAATTGCCGCACAGAAAAAGGGCTACCTCTTCTGACTGCCGAGGCACCCCAAACTTAAGACGTCCAAGACGACCATGATTTAGTCGACGATTCAGTGGTTTCAAGGGTGCAGGATGAAGAGAAATTCGATCGAACTTGGCGCTTCTTCCGATGAGAAAAGTGGGCGTTCGTTCCCATATCCATGAGTGCCAGTCGGTTGAGGTTAGGGCGTATCCGGAGACGGATTTGCCCGACCTTGCCTCACTAAAGTGTCGCGGGAAACGCAGTGTCTCCCCAACTCTCCTCTCCCGCGATGTTCCCGAGTCCCGGCGCTCGCCCCCCAACGCGCCGGGGCTCTTCATTGCCCGCGCCACTAACCGCCTTGGGTCATCAGCTGACGTCGTTGATCGCATGCGAGAGGTCCGCTTCACCCCTCAAAGCCGACATGCCGACTGGCGAGCTATATGGCAGCAATGCGCCAACAGCGGACATCCCCTGTACAATATGACGTTGTCGCGGCATAAGAAAAGCACTGCCGTCACACAGCGGGATTTGCAGCTTCCGCACGGCGCCTCGGACTAGAGGCCTTCTGGCGACACAGTCACACAAAGAACGGCGGACATTGAGAGCCCTCGAATGCTAACCCGTACCAACGTACTGACACTAAGCCGAGTTTCGCTTGCTGCCCTCATGACCCTGTCTTTGTCGCTGCCGCTTGCAGCAGCGCAAGAGAGAGATTTTGCGCGCGAAGCCGTTACGAATTTGAATGCCTACGCCGCCTACAAGATGGGTAAATACGATGAGGCGAGGAAGATCTGGGAGGGGCTCGCTCAGAAAGGAAACACGACGGCCCTGTTGAACCTGGCAAACATGTTTCAGCAGGGTCAGGGCGTGAGCCAGAATGATCACGAGGCGCATGAGCTTGTTGAGAAGGCTGCGGCGCTTGGTGACCCACGCGCGCAGTACGAATTAGGAATGGCCTACGAAAAAGGGCATGTAGTTGATCGCGACATAGCCCAGGCCGCAAAGTGGCTCAAGAAATCTGCCGATCAAGATTACGCTGATGGTCAATTTGCGTACGGCGTGATGCTGGCTACCGCCCGTGGGCAGGGCTTGGACAAGTCGAGCCGTCAGGAAAGGCAACAAGCCATCGAGTTGTTACTCAAAGCGAAGGCTGGCGGTCACTTGGAAGCAGGCGACTACATCCAAACCATTCGCTCGTCTCTGGAGGAGTAGAGTCCAGAGACGGTGAGGAACGCTCCCCCCGACCATAACCGTCTTGCGCTCCTAAGCAGCCATATACAGACTTACGATTGAGGTCTGCTAAGCGGCAAAAAAGCGGACATCATCAGGTGAACTTAGGACGTCCGGTTCACGCCCTAACGCTGATCTCACCGATGGTCAGTTCCCGATGTGCCAACTGCTTTGAGCCCACGGCGGGCAGTCATGCCAATACCCGCAAGCGCCAGACCGTCCAACAGCAATTTAAGCCCAATCATCAGACCTATGGCCTTTTCTCCGCTCCACGGCCACCCAAGCCACAGCAGTACACCCAAGAGAAGCGTGACCGCCCCGCTCAACATAATGAGCGTGCCGCCCGTAGCAGGTGGAACACGGAGTGCGAAAATGATCTCGCTGATGCCGTCTGCAATCAAATAGATGATCACCACGATTGTGAGCGCCTGAAGACCCATAGCGGGCTGCGCAACCATGTATCCGCCAGCCAGGACCGCCAATAAGCCGAACAAGAAACGAAGGAACGTGTCACCCCATGACACCGATAACCACGCAAAGGCAAGACGCAAGAGCCCGCCAAGCAACAGTAACAGTCCTACAATGAACGCTACGGTCATGCCCGACTGCTGGGGGTAAACCAGCACGATTATTCCTAGGGCAATCAA
>NZ_JBZMXT010000159.1:0-2763 GCF_058506495.1 Methyloceanibacter sp.
TATGGTTCCCCACAGCTCCTGCTCTTGTCGGGCATTGGACCCGGCGCTCATCTGAAGGAAATGGGCATCGACGTCGCCCACGATCTGCCAGCGGTTGGCGCCAACCTGCACGACCACTTCAACACCTACGTCGCTTGGCGCGCCACGAAGAAGAATACCCTCAATGATCTCTATCGCTCGCCGCTCCGTCAGCTCGCAGCCGGCATCCAGTATGTTACCAGGCGTAACGGACCGCTCACGACCATTGGCACGATCGCCGGTATTCTCACGCGATCGGATCCGCGCTTTGACCAGCCGGACCTGCAGATCAACACATACATCTGGTCGATCGAAACGCGAGACCGGACCGGTATGCACCCCCACAAATTTCCAGGCTTCAGCATGGCACCTGTGCATCTGCGGCCTGAAGGTCGCGGTCGCGTCAGCCTTAAAAGCAGAGATTCGCTTGCGCCTCCCAAAATCGAGTTCAAGTTTCTCGAAAGCGCCGGGGATATAGACGCCATGCTCTATGGCATCCGGCTCGCCCGCAAAATTGCCGAACAACCGGCGCTTAAACCTTATGTCGCAGAGGAGGTAGTGCCCGGGACAGCCATCCAATCTGAAGACCAGATGATCGAAGACATCCGCAATCGCGGCGTGTCGAACCTTCATCCTGTTGGCACATGCAGGATGGGGATAGGACAGGATGCAGTTGTCGATCCTCGACTGCGGGTCCATGGCGTCAAAGGACTGCGGGTTGCTGACGCCTCCATTATGCCGCAGGTCGTCGGCGGCAATACCAATGCGCCCTCGATCATGATCGGCGAGAGGTGTGCTGCAATGGCTCTTGATGATGCCCGTTTGGGATAGTTGGCCGCCACTTGTGAACACTACATCAAACTCGGCCGTTTGTCGGAGGGCCAGATTGACGACGGATTGGATGGATTCTTGCGTTGAGCGCAGCTAAACTTCCTACTTGGGAGGTCTGCAATGGAACGCCGACTCGCTGCTATTTTGTTGACCGACATGGTCGGCTACTCACGGCTGATAGGGCTCGATGAAGAGGGCACGATTGCGCGTCAAAAGGCCCACCGAGAGGAAGTTATCGACCCCAAAATCTCTGGGCATGGTGGCCGTATCGTCAAGACTACGGGCGACGGACTTTTGGTTGAATTCCCCAGCGTCGTGGATGCCGTAAGGTGTGCTATTGACGTTCAACGAGAACTGGTTGGGCGTGACACCGATGTACCCAAGGACCGCCACATCCAATACCGAATCGGAATCAATCTTGGAGACATCGTTGTCGATGGCGACGACATTCTGGGGGATGGTGTCAACGTTGCAGCCCGACTCGAAGGCCTGGCGGAGCCGGGCGGTATTTGCATATCGGGGGCTGTTTATGATCACCTTGCCGGCAAGTTGGATGTTGCCTTTGAGGATGCAGGCGAACAGACGGTAAAGAATGTTTCACGCCCGGTACGTGTTTGGCGCTGGCGCGTAAAACCGCCTGCTCACAAACTGTCGGGTGAAAGCCATTTCCCGCCTGTCGAAGCCGCTGCGCGGGCTCTAGCCGTCGCTGCGCCGAACGAGCGTTGGACTACGCCGGAATCGATCGAACGCAACAGCTTCATTGATCCCAAGGCCCGTGACGGCTCACCCGTGATCGCTATTGTTCCCTTCAAGAACCTGAGTAGCGGGTTTGACTTCTCCTATTTGAGCGAGGGGCTGGCGGACGACATCTTGTTCTCGTTGTCAGGGTTTCGCTGGTTTAAAGTTCTAGGCCGCTCTTCAACCTTTCACCTTGCCGATCAACGCTTCAATCTCAAAGACCTTTATGAAACATTTGGTGCGACACACCTCGTTAGCGGCCAGATTAGACCGAGCGGCCGGAGACTGCGCATTAGTGTTGAACTTACGGACTGCCGCAGCCAACGTCAGATCTGGTCGGCTCGCTATGACGAAAATGTCGATCGGTTATTTGAACTCGAGGATCAGATTATTGCGCAAATTGCTTCCTCAATTGTCCCGGCGCTGGAAGAAGCAGAAATGCAAGCTCTTCTCAACAAGGCTCCCAGCTCCCTGTCGGCTTACGAATTGCTACAACGCGGCAATTGGCACCTATTTAGCAACTTATCGTCGTATGATGCTGATGACGAGGCCGCGCGTTGTTTCGAATCAGCGCTTAAGATTGATCCGAACTATGCAGCTGCGCTTGCCGCATTGGCCTATGTGAAATATCGAGGTTCATACAAATACATTGCGACGAATTTCCATGAGCATCTGGAAGACGCACGACAAACCGCATTGCAAGCCTTGGCTATTGACCCAAGAGAACCCAGGGCGTTGCGTTACCTTGGGGCTTCTTTGAGCATGCTTCGGGACCAAGATGGCGCATGGCAAGCGCTACAGCACTCGATTGAGTTGTGCCCAAGTTATGCAACGGCCTATTCTGGACTAGCGTTTGTTCACGATTTCCGGGGTGATTTTGAGGATGCGAAAATCGCAGCCGACCAAACTATGCTTCTTCGACCTCATGATCCGATCTTGCATCGCTGTGTGATTTCGAAATCAATTGCTCATTATCAAACAGGAGATTACGAAACAGCGGAGCGAATTGCGCAAAATTCGGTGCGGACTAACGCCGTTTTTTGGATGAGCAATGCAATGCTGGCGTCAAGCCTGGCGCAACAGGGAAAGATTGCCGCGTCTCAGTTGGTGGTTGAACGGATCCATCTAAACCATCCCGGCCTCAAGATGGAAAAACTATTGGACGGCATGCCGTTT
>NZ_JBZMXT010000160.1:0-2760 GCF_058506495.1 Methyloceanibacter sp.
ATCAGCTTTAAGCCGGTCAAGCTGTGGGCGGAGGACGGCGGCGCGCTCCTCGAAGGGAGCCGCATTGCGATGTGAGCTACCAAAGCTCTCAAGATTGAAGCTACTGATCCGCATTGATGGAAGGGACAGTCCATGTTGAAACAAGTCAGCGGGGATCATCGAACTGCTCATAAGCGCCCAAAGGATCGAAAGATCCCAGAGCCGCATAGTAAGGATCAGTCCAGGTTGTCAATTGCGACCGCGGTTTTGCGGCTATCTAGGCAGGTGGCCTATGTCTGCTTTCGGTCATTAGCCGACATTAGAACCCGGCTCGGTGACGGCCGCTCTACACCCGTAAGCGGACATCCTTAGCCTCAGCATTGCGCAGCAACGCGCAGCGCCCTCATCGAAGGCCAGGCATAGGGGGCTCGGTTGGCTGTTTGCCTAGCTCTAGCGAGTACTTGGGACCCAGCCAAACGTCCCTTAGCTGGCTTTTGCGGGGTTTGCCCCTACGACGAGGTTGCTGGAACCCAGCAAGGTCCTTTGAGTTGTACCTCAGAGTGACAAATGGCACAGCATGCAGGATGGCGCGTCCCGGGAGCGAGGGGCGTTGCTGCGCCTTTATCGGGACTTGCGCATGGCCCTACTGATGCAAGTGCTGGCGGTTAAGGGGAGTCCAAATGAGCACATCGCAGCGAGACACAATGCGTCCTGCCAATGCGCTGATTAAGCGCGCACTGGCCCTCTTATTTGCACTGATAGTCTTGTCGGCCACTCACTCAGGCACCGTTTCTGCGCAAGTCCTAAAGCGCGGTATTCAAGGTGGCGTCGTTGGTGCCGTAGTTGGCGGTATCGTCGACGGCGGGAGAGGCGCTGGGAAGGGCGCCGCGATCGGCGCCGGCGTCGGGGTTGTGGCTGGCGCGATTGAGGCCGAAAACAAGGCTAGGCGTCGAGCTGATTGGAATGGCAGAGCAAGATCGTATCGGGCCTATCGGCAAGGCACTCCGCGATCTGGTTTGGTCTACGATACCCAAGTTGCGCTGGAGTACCTTGGATACAGTCCTGGCCCACTCGATGGCGTCTATGGACCGGGCACGGCTGACGCGATCCGGCAATATCAGTCCGCCAACCAGTTGTCTGTCACTGGCCGCCCGTCGCGTCAGCTGCTCGAGCACATGCAGTACGGAGATCAGCTTGCAGGTGATCATGAAGGACCGGAAGATCAGCAAAAACACGCGATAGCTAACTGATCACCGCTGCACAAAACAACGTCCGCATTGGGTCATTGGCGGACATTGTGAGAGGGATCAGTTATGTCCGCTTCACCCGCGAAAGCGGAAGTCCTCAGATCTGGAGCCGATGAACGCCACGTGCCAAGAACGGCCCTAAACGGTCGCCTTTGACCGAGATCATTTCTGGGAAGGACGTTCACACTTAGGGTGCAGTGTGATTGGTCCCAACCCTTCTTCGGGGACGGGGCGCCACACTCTGCTACCCAGCTCCTTATGCCCGCCGAGGACTGTACCAATGGGCCGCTACAAGCCTGCTGAACTAACCGAATTTCGAGACACCAGCCGGTGTTCGGCGTGCGTCCATTACAGCGGTTGCGCGTTGTGGCTTGCACTCTTGCTTATGAATGAGGAGCCCCGCGCGCCAGGGCTTGAGTGGATTGTGCCCGATATAACCAAATCTTGTGCAATGTTCTTCCCGTGGACCTCTCAAGCCAACGAAACGCCGAAGGAGAAAGGCACCAGCTCGAAGAGAGGGACGGTGTGAGGTCCACCCAGAGCTTGGCCAAGTTCCGTGATGGGAGAGCGCACCGATTAGAGTGCGGAAAAAAAGCGCAGCTTTAAGTTAGTGTCACACACCACCCGCACACTGTTCAAAAAGCGCAACGAAAAACAAATCGCGGGAGGAAACAATGAATCAGCTGACGAGAATTAAGGGTTCAAAGCAGAAAGGCCTCTTCGCGTTTTTCGAGGAAGACCCTGAAGCGGCGGATCTTGCCGTCTTCGGCCGCAGGTCGCATGCCGACCGCCGCGGGTTTCTGCGCGGAGCAGGCCTAGCGACGATGGGCGCCATGCTCGGTGCAACAATTCCCTTTCATCGAAACATGCCTACGGGATTCATCCCGGTCGCTCTTGCCGAGTCCGATATTTTAGAGGGCAAAGACGGCTTGGTTCTACTCAACGACCGCCCCGTGAATGCTGAGGCGACGCCCCACTTGCTTGATTCACCGATCACACCAAATGATCGTTTCTTCGTGCGCAACAACGGCGTGGTCCCTCCCGACACAAGCCCTGACGGTTGGGCACTCACCATCGATGGGATGGTCGACAATCCGCTTAAGCTGAGCATC
Organism: Methyloceanibacter sp.; assembly: GCF_058506495.1. NCBI lineage: Bacteria > Pseudomonadati > Pseudomonadota > Alphaproteobacteria > Hyphomicrobiales > Hyphomicrobiaceae > Methyloceanibacter > Methyloceanibacter sp. The sequence continues at coordinate 2,339 of NZ_JBZMXT010000160.1, forward strand.
GCCGACCTCAAAAATGACTTCGAAGTTGTGAAGCTCGCGCTCGTGATTGAATGCGGCGGCAACGGCCGCGCTTTCTTCAACCCGCCAGCGAGTGGCAACCAGTGGACCTACGGCGCTGTAGGCTGTTCCTATTTCACTGGCGTTCGTCTGAGAGATGTCCTCAAAAAAGCTGGGGTAAAACCGGGCGTCGTCTACACGGCCCATGAGGGTGCCGATGGCCACCTTTCTGGTGACCCAAAGAAGCTACCAATCTCCCGCGGCATCCCGATCGAAAAGGCCATGACGGAGAACGTGCTAATCGCCTTTGAAATGAACGACACGCCGTTGCCTGTACTAAACGGGCGGCCGCTTCGCCTGGTGGTTCCAGGCTGGCCGGGCTCGTGCTCGCAAAAGTGGCTCAAGCGCATTTGGCTTCGTGACGT
>NZ_JBZMXT010000161.1:0-2755 GCF_058506495.1 Methyloceanibacter sp.
GGCCTTGGCGCTTCTCGGACGCGAGCAAGCTAACGACCATCACGGCTGGCACCTCCCCGCGTCCGAGAAACCTGCACAGGACCGGACATCAGTCAGACGCCAGAAACGTGCTGGCCCTCTAGGGTTGTTGCGTATACCATCCCATAAAAGGAGACACGCGTGGAACGACGCCGCGCGGCAATATTGGCCGCTGATGTGGTGGGCTACAGCCGCCTGATGGGGGAAGATGAGACCGGCACGTTGGCGCGTCTGACGCGGCTGCGTAAGGAACGGATCGAACCCCTGATCGCCGACCATAGTGGCCGGGTATTCAAACTGATGGGCGACGGATTCCTGGTCGAGTTCGACAGCGTGGTCAATGCTGTCGGCTGTGCGGTCGCCTGGCAGAGCGGTGCAGCAGAAGGGGACCTGCGTTTTCGCATTGGCGTTAACTCGGGCGATGTGATTGACGAGGACGGTGATATATACGGCAACTGCGTCAACATTGCCGCCCGGCTCGAAGCCCTTGCCGATCCTGGCGGCATTTGCCTCTCAGGCGAGGTACAAGACGAGGTTCGGGGCAAGCTGGACCTTGCCTTGCAGGACATGGGCGCACAGGCAGTCAAAAACATCGCCAAACCGCTGCGAGCCTATGGGGTCATCCTTCATGGCGCAGCGCCTTTGGAGGTTCCTCGCCCCACAGCGCTGCAATCTGGCAAGCCCGCCATCGCCGTTCTCCCCTTCAACAACATGTCGGGTGACGCCGCACAGGACGGCTTCGCTGACGGAATGAGCGAGGATATCATCACCGCGCTCTCCCGGTCACATTCCTTCGACGTGACATCGCGCAACTCAACATTCGCCTATAAGGGCAAATCGCCGGATATCCGTGAAGTCGCTAAGGCGTTGGGTGTTAGCTATGTGCTGGAGGGCAGTATTCGCCAGAGTGGCGGCCGCGCCCGGATCACGGTACAGCTGATCGACGCCGTCTCAGGCAATCATGTCTGGGCGGATCGCTACGATCGCTCTATGGACGACGAGTTCGCGGTTCAGGACGAGATCGCAAAGCGAATTTCGTCTATTCTGACTGAGCGCATCTGGCAGGATGTGGTCCGCGACATCGGTCAGAAAAGGCGTCAGGACTACAACGCATACGACTACGCTTACAGAGGCATGGAACTGCTACATCGGGTCGATCCAGTCTTGATGTTGGAGGCTATAGCCTGCGGAGAGGCCGCGCTCACCCTTGATCCTGACCTTTACGTTGGCCATGCGGTTCTTGGGTTCTGCTATCTCTGGAACGGTCACTGGGATGACCCCAACGGCGTATGGCTCGCGCAGGCGCACCATCACGCCCTGCGGGTGGCCGAGATCGCGCCCGAGGAAGCACAGACCTATCGGATGCTCAGCCGAACTTACTGCGCTATGGGCAGATGGGAAGAATCATGGGACTGCGTGCAACGCGCCCTTCGCATAGACCCTAACGATGGCGACATAATCGGAAACCGGGGCGTCTACCATCTGTTCCATGGTGAGCCGACCGAGGCGATCGAATGGCTCGACAAAGTTCTCGAAATTCACGCTGACACCCCCCATACCGCCGATATAATGCGTTATTGGAAGGCGACCGCGCTATTTACCGTAACCGACTATGCCTCTGCGGTCGCCCTTCTGAAAACGATTTCCGGGTTGGATTTCATCAAAGCTGAAATGATGGCAGCGTGTTATGCTCGGCTCGGGCACTCGGATCAGGCACAGGCCAGAGCTGCCGAGGTCCTGCGTACCCATCCGTCGTTCAGACTTTCGAATGTACGCTTTTGGAAGACTTTCCGAAAAGAATCCGACTCTCTGACTCTGCTCGGCGCGCTCCGAGAAGCGGGCCTGCCGGACTGACGTGACCATTTCTTAGCCTGCAACTACCTCAACGCAGCCTACATCGCAGCAATCACCTTCTGCTGGTCATGGGTCTGGAGCCTAGATGATCAAATTCTGTTTCCTCCAACGGAAGTGGTTTGGTAATATTGCCTTTTCTGACGTGGGCCCTGATGTTGGCGTTTGATACTTTGGGCGGCTCCTCCGCCGGCATCGAGATGTGCCAAGTTCGCTCAACCAGAGCAGCAACCTTCATACGGAACCGACGGCTACTGTTGAAATGTTGCGTCGAAAAGGCAGCTGAGCGGGCTTGCTACCCAGCCAAAATCCTACGCGGGCTCCCCAGATGTGTCCACAAGGGGGCGACTTCGGGTCGGGTCCTTCGCGTCGCGTGCTGACTGTCATCTTTTAGGGCCTGGCCGTCCTCACGCTCAGTCGATCTGACAACATGAGTTGAAAGAGGCTGCTCGCCCGGCGTCGCCTACGGTCGAAGTACCCCTAACTCCGGACATCCCCCGGCGGACGGTATCTGCTTCCGACCCCAGACCCGCCAATGTCGCCTAATGGGATGTTGCGACCATCCACGAAATCGTCGCTGAACGGTGCGCCCTTGAAGGCCATGCGCTTAGTCGTATTGGGTCTTTACCGCGCAGACTTCAGAAGCGGACATCGAGGAAATGGGCAAGGTCTGATCTATTGTTAATCTGCTTGTTGGATCCCGGGCACAGGCTGCACGACTGGCATGACCTCCGCGCCATAATCTTCGTCAGGCCCGCCTATGCCAGCGACGTTGGCGACTTTGGGGAACGCAATGGAAGGCGACAGAGACGGAGGTGCGGGCGCGAACGGCGGAGAAGGGGACCAGTGAAGAGGCAATCGATTGGCTCGCGCTGCACCGTGCCTT
>NZ_JBZMXT010000162.1:0-2742 GCF_058506495.1 Methyloceanibacter sp.
ATAGGCTGGCCAGGGCGCCTTCTGAGCCGAAAACTATTCTCCTGCCCCCGAAATCTCGTCGGACAGTCCCGCCCCTGTCGAGCATCGCCCAAACAGAGCGTTTTCACACAGGCTCCAGAGAATGGCGACATTCGCAGCCTGTTTGAGCAAGTCCAATCGCTGCCGCAACGGCACGTCCGCCTTACCCTCAGAAGCAGAAAGTTGACGTACCTCGCCCCTGATCGAATATCGACCGCGGGCGGGCTGCGCCGCCCTCGTTGTCCCTATTGGCGCTATGCATAGGCAGCCGACGGCGGTGAGCGGAGCCGCGTGACAGCTCCGGGCATCTAATCCAGTCAGTAACGCAAGGGCCTCCATCTTGGCGGTCGAATAGACCCGGTGAATCGGGAGCTGGTGTTGTCGCGAAACTCGTGGTTCGTGACACATCGAGTCTGCTGTCGCGCACGAAGTCGCGTACATGGCGAATCTCCTGCACTCGGGTCATTTCTTGAAAGAATAGCATGTCGAGCTCCTATGCTGGCCATACAAAGAGGATCATCGGAACACCGACAAGCAGGATCAAAAGCTCCAGACCAATTCCGACGCGGGTATAGTCTGTGAAGCGATACGCGCCAGGTCCCATAACGAGCGTATTCGATTGATGACCGATTGGTGTCAAATATGCAGATGCACTGCCAACCGCAACGGCCATTAGGAATGGGTCGATTGACAGCTGCAATCCTTCAGCAATGCCTGCACTTATGGGAGCCATAATGACTGCCGTCGGCGTATTGTGAATCAAATCGGAAAGCCACATAGAGACAGCCATGACTAATCCAATAATGGCCCAAAGCGGCATTACACCTGCCAAAGCGACTAGCTGGCTGGCAATATGCCCCGCCGCGCCGGTTGACGTCATGGCTTGACCTATAGGCATCAGTGCTCCGATAAGCACGAGGATCGGCCAATCAATGCTTTCGTATGCGTCCTGAAGTGAAATCGTTCGAGCTAGAATCAAGGCAGCGACGGCACTTACCAATGATATTGGTACAGATACCAGACCAAGTCCTGCCGCGACCAGAGCTACGGCGAAGATGGCAAGCGGCAAGAGGAGCCCCTTTTTTTGAGCTTTCGCGGTCCCGCCACCGTCGGCCAATATGAGGCACCCTAAGTCAGCAAGTGCCCGCTCTAGTGTATTGCGCTCGCCCTGAACCAACAGAGTGTCGCCCACTTGAAATTCCCAATCCTTAAGCCTCGACTGCGGCTCACCCCTTCGCGCCAGCGCAAGGAGATTGACCCCGTAGTCAGTATGCATCCGCATATTCCTGGCTGATCGCGTCTCCAGCGCGGAGTTCGGCATAACAACGGCCTCCGCTATCACGGCATCCTGCAGTCGTATCGCTAGGTCATCCACATTGTTTCTAGACAGCAAATCAAATTGTTTTCCGTCACACAACGGCTCCCAAATGCCTGGTTCGCCCTTGATGACGAGAATGTCCCCCGCCCTCAACAAAGCTATCGGTCGAGGAGCAAGGATTTCCTCTCCATGCCGAAGGACGGTCATGATCGTTACCTCATTACCGCATATCTCCTCGACATGCCGAACCTGCCGGTCGTTGAACGAAGAGCCTTCAGGCAATCGAACCTCGGCAACAAATGGTGTCAATTTTCGTAGAAGTCGTTTCGCGGACTGTTCAGTTTCGCGAGCTGGGATAAGGCGCCACCCAACTATCGCGAGATAGACGAGACCGATGATGGCAATGGTCAAGCCAACGGGTGTAAAATCAAACATCAAGAACGGTTTTCCAACATGTTCCGCACGAAAAGCGGAGATAACCAGGTTGGGTGGGGTTCCGATAAGCGTTATTAATCCTCCAAGCAGCGATGCGAAAGAGAGCGGTATGAGCAAAAATGACGCCGGCCGTTTTGCCAGTGAAGCATTGCGAATAGTCACCGGCAGCATGAGAGCCAATGCGCCAATATTGTTCATCACCGCAGATAGGAGCAACGTTAGACCGCTACCCGCTGCCACCTGGGTGGTTGGTGTCAGTCGCGCTGGTGCGAGCATGCGAACGAGCCAATTGACTAGCTCGGTTTCCTGAAGAGCGCGGCTAATCACAAGTACAGCCGCAACGCTGACGACAGCCGGATGGCTAAACCCGAGGAACGCATTCTCTGGGGGCACAACTCCCAAGTAGACAGCAGCAAGTAGCGCTACGCCTGCGACAACGTCATAGCGCCAACGGCCCCAGACAAAACCAAGCAAGGTTGCGGCGAGGATAAGAAATAGAATGATCTGTGTGCTTGTCATTGCCGCGTGAAGCTTTTAGGTTCCCATCGGCGCGCGCCTGGGATCGATGAGTTTCGCTTCGTGCGGTTTGCGTTCATACGTTTGGTCCCACGACGCCGGTGCATCGGTTGGGATTTGGAGTCGACCATCCTCTAGCTTCCTATCTGAGTTATTATTGTTAGGTGGTCCACGCTGTCCGAAAGTGTCCTGTGCAGCAAACCCTTTGCTCGCTTTAACAGCTAGCAACGTCCGATGTTTGGCAATTTTGACTGAACATCTTCAACGCCCCCGTCGCCAAACGCCATTTAGCGCTGAGATTCAATCGTAAATGCCAATGTTGTTGCTAGGTCTGCAATCCGGCGCAACTTCACAACGGCAGCCCGCTTGTCGGCTTTTTCCGGTGACTGAAGTTGTTTGGCAACCTCCGCCAGAAGAGCATTCATGGTCATCATAGTTTCTTGCATGTGCGTCCA
>NZ_JBZMXT010000163.1:0-2721 GCF_058506495.1 Methyloceanibacter sp.
CGACGACCGCTTTACACTCGAAACCAGACATCTCCCGCCTCACAGTCGATGCCCGCTAAGTGCCAAACGCGGACGTTGGCTGTGTTGTCCCAAGTCAGAGGCTGCGTTTCGGTGGCCAAGTGCGGATTAGGTTCGTTACCGCACAACCAGTTCAGCAAGGTCCACGTTTGTTGTCTCTTTGGTATTTACTGCTTTGTCGCCGGTTGCACGGAGCGCCACGCCTTCGTTTCCTGATCCCACGCTAAGGCCTCGACACAAGGCGTCGGGTTGATGCCACCGCATCTTGAGCCATGCACATCCATCAGCAGAACGCGGTTTTGGCCAAACGTAACAACATCCCAACCCTGATTAAGCAGCGAAATCACTGTATCACCAACAAGGAAGTGGGACTCACAGCCACCGGTCCCACAATAAAGTGAGGCCGCAGAAGAACAGGCAAAGGCCGAGTCATTGAGAACCCAGTCCGGCCTCAAATCACCATCGAGATCAACCCGACTGACCGCACCCCACTCCAGTGCGAACTCCCCGTTCTCAAAATCCGCACACGCCTTCTGAGCCGCTTCGACCTTCTCCGTCAGAGGCTTTGGAAGGGTGGAAAGGTCCTGTGCCTGTCCGGGACAAGCAAACACGCAAATCATCGCAATAATTGCGACGCGATTGAAGATGCTGAGCATCCTGATGCTCCCTTTCTGGTGGTCCTGGTGACACGGCGCAAGCGTCAAATTCGATATGAGATAGGTGCGGTCCGCGAACTCAAGCAATGCCCTAGACTAACTCTTGGGATACTTGCGTTGGGACACGCGAAAAACGCGGCCTTCTCCGATTACTCTATTTTCGCGACGAGCAGAAACAAAGCAACCGAGTCCACTTGGGTGAGTTCCTTCGAAACGTGGCTGATACCCGCTATGGGTCATTAACAGCAATGGCGCTCAGATCACGACGGCCGATTTACGCAAATAGCGGATGTCGCTGGCCCATGCTCCGACCTTCGACAGCAGGAGGTTCATCATGGAAACGATACAGTTTGTCCCAAGTTGCCAGCCGGTCCACAGCGAGCCATGGAATAAGGGAAAGTTGAGCGGAAGCAAGCCGCCGCTGCTACCGAAACACGTCTGGGCGATCCGAACGCGACTGCAAATGCTGGGCAAGAAGCGAGATCTCGCGCTCTTCAACTTGGCGATCGATAGTAAGCTGCGGGGGTGTGACCTAGTTCGACTTCGGGTACTGGATGTTGCACCCCGCGGCTACGCGCTCGACAGGGCCTCGATCCGGCAACGCAAGACCTGTCAGTTGGTCAAGTTCGAGATCACCGAGCAGACCAAACTGGCCATTGACGCGCATCTGGCTGCGCTGCCGAGCATCGGAGATCGGTTCCTTTTTCCGGGCAAGACGGTAGGAACGCACCTGAGCACAAGGCAGTATGCGCGACTGCTCAACAATTGGCTGGCTCTGATTGGCCTCGATCCGTCGATATTTGGGACGCATTCACTCCGAAGGACCAAGGCGACCTTGATTTACCGAAAAACAGGAAACCTGAGGGCGGCTCAACTGCTCCTGGGACACACCAAGATTGAGAGCACCGTTCGATACCTTGGAATTGAGGTCGATGACGCCCTTGAGATCGCCGAGAAGGTAGACGTCTGAAAATTAGGGTGAAGCGGCCCTGTTCCGCTCCACCCTATACGTCCAATTTGTGCAAATAACCGAACTAAGTGCCGGGTGGCTGCCGTTAAGGGAAGCTGCCCGGGCGGCACGTTAAGATCGCGACAGGTGCGAAGCCTACAGGGCACCTTCGTCGGTCATCGACATCACCTCGGCGACGACACCGTCTTTGGAGAGACACTTCCACGGCGCCTTATTGGGTCCGACGCCGACCATCACCAGTGTGTTGGCCTCGGACTCTTCGACGCTGAGCGTCACCACCTCACCATTGTTTGTCTGGGTGGAAACAGCCTGAAGGCACGCCTGCTCATCCTTGCTAGGCGTTGCCTGCGAAGCGCCGGCCATGGCGCCAGCACCATCGTCTGCGGAAGCCGCTTCAGGAGCGCCATCCATGGCGCCAGCTCCGTCGTCAGCGGTGGCGGCCGGTGCGGGAGCCGGCTGACTCTGGGCTGCGGGAGCCTCAGTCTGCGCCGCGGGCGCAGGTGTGCTGGCCGAGTCTTCTGTCTTGGCGGCGGGCGCGCTGTCTTTCACCTCTGAGGTCTCCTCAGAGCAAGCCGTCAGGGAGACAACTAAGGAAATTGCGATAAGTCCGTAGAACGCTTTCATGCTTCACCTTTGATTCTGAAATCCGAAACCTAGAGAGCACCCTCGTTCGTCATCGACATGACTTCGGCGACGACACCCCCAGAAACAAGACAACGCCATGGGGCCTTGTTCGGTCCCACGCCGACAACGACGAGATTATTTGCCTCCGACGTTTCTGTGCGAAGCACCGTTACGTCTCCGTTGTTCGTCTTGATGGAAACGGCCTGCAAGCAGGCTTGTTCATCCTTTGATGGCATCCCGCCCTCAGTCGGGCCCGGCTCGACCTCGGCGCCTGCTCCGGCCTTCTGAGGCGCACCCGTGACGATCATCTCGAGCCGGTAATTGGCCACTTCCTCTCGGCGCGCCGCGCTCCGCATCATGTACACACGGATCTTGTAGGCGCCGCTCTTCGGCAGGCCACCCTCGAACTGGTTGCCGCTGGTGGAGCCAATGAACATGGCGACCTGGTTTTCG
>NZ_JBZMXT010000164.1:0-2674 GCF_058506495.1 Methyloceanibacter sp.
AGAACGCCAATGCACATATCGGCAAAGTTCTTAAACAAGACGTTGACCGTGTTGTTCGCGGGGCTCATTCCTGCCTCCAGCGAAGCAAAGCCGGCCTGCATGAAAAGGACGAGGACAGCAGATATGAACAGCACTAAGTTGTCGATTGAATATCGGACGACTTCAAGCGTGCTCTGTTCATCAGCCGCGACTGGAGTGACGACCAAGCACAAAACACCTAATGCTGTAACGTAAGCTGGCCATTTCAATGTTTGCTTCATTTCTTCCCTGCTCCCGCGTCCGTCGTCATGGTCTCTGAGGCATGGAGGCGCTTGGTCTCGTTGAGAATTTGGCACATCCGTTTGGTTAAACTAGACGGCTTGCTTTTGGTGTTGCAAGTGGCGCAGCTCGGGTGCGCCTCAGCTCAACGTCCCTGACGCGCTATGGCGGCAACGACTACTAGCCTGACTTTCTCCCAGTCGTGAGGAGCATCGGGGCTCCGACTCAGAGAAAGTTGTTTTGCGAGAACGACTTGATCTGAGACGGAGATGATCCCCGATGTCGACAGAGTGTATCCAGGCCGGGCTTGATTTGGGAAGGTCTGGCGGACGCAAACTTGTGGGCGCCTTCGATGGGGGCGCGATCACGTCGAATGGCGGTGTGGCGCTGCTCGCCGGAGCCGACCGGAAGCTGAAGCTCGCCGAGCGGCTGGCGGCTTGCTTCACGGACTACCGCGTGTCGGAGGCCATCACGCACACGCTCCCTGACCTGCTGCGCCAGCGCATCTTCGGACTTGCGCTCGGCTATGAAGATCTCATCGACCACGATGCGCTCCGGCACGATCCGGCGCTTGCAGCCGTCATCGACAAGCCGGGCCGTGCGCTTGCCGGCAAGTCGACACTGAACCGCCTGGAGCATGCCTCCAAGATCGGGCAGGATCGCCACCACAAGCTCGACCACAATACAGCCGCCATCGAGCGGTTGTTCGTAGATCTGTTCATCGAGGCTCATCGCGAAGCTCCGCTGCGCATCGTCATCGACCTGGATGCCACCGATGATCCGCTCTACGGCGAACAGGAAGGTCGGCACTTCCACGGCTACTACGACTGCTATTGCTATCTGCCATTGTATGTCTTCTGCGGCAGGCATTTGCTGGCGGCAAAGCTTCGGTCTTCGGCCAATGATGCCGCCGACGGTGCAGCGCAAGAGGTTGCCCGCATTGTCGACCAGATCCGCCGACATTGGCCCACAACCACCATCGTCATCCGTGCCGATAGCGGCTTCTGCCGTGACGATCTCATGGACTGGTGCGAGACGAACGGCGTGCAGTACGTGCTCGGGCTGGCTGGCAACGAACGGCTCGCGACCCAGATAAAACCGGAACTCAAAGCCGCCAAACGCAAGGCGAAGCGTACAGGACAGCCGGCCCGCGTGTTCGCCGACTTCCAGTATCGCACGCGCAAAAGCTGGTCAGCGGAGCGCCGTGTCATCGCCAAGGCGGAACACACCAACGGATCAGCCAATCCGCGCTTCATCGTCACCAATATCCATCCAGCGTACGGCTCGGCACGCTTCCTCTACGAGACTGTCTACTGCCAACGCGGCGAGATGGAGAACCGGCTGAAGGAATGTCAGGGCGATCTCTTCGCTGACCGCACGCCGACACCGACCATGCGCGCCAATCAGCTCAGGCTCTGGTTGTCCTCGCTCGCATACGTCTTGATGTGTGCAGTGCGCCGCATCGGCCTTGCTGGTACCAAGCTCGCGGTTGCGACCTGCGGCACGATCCGGTTGAAGCTTTTGAAGCTCGGTGCCCGGGTCACGATCTCGGTGCGCCGCGTGAAACTTGCGTTTGCGTCGAGCTGTCCGGCTGCCGACCTCTTCGCTATCGCTACCCGACGATTATGCACCTGAGGCCATGAAGGCCGCGCAACCCAGGGCATCAACAATAGAGGAACAGCACCGAGCCTACGCACCGCCAGCCGGTGGAATGACGGCGCTCGTCTCGTCTGCTACCCCAGATTACGGCAGCCTTGCGTCGCCAGCGATCCATGCTCATCAGCCATGCTGGGAGAAAGCCGGGCTAGGTGCCGACGACGTATGGCCACCGCCGGCCCCTGGAGTGTTCTGGGGGACAATAATCGGCTCGACGACGCGCAAACCATTTAAGTCCGTGCGACGCTAATCGATCATGTCTGCTATCCAAACTGAAGGCCGTCATTGGCGGATCCGGCGTTGACGAGCTAGCCGCCTCCGCCCACGATGTCCGCAGATGTAGGTGCTTCGACCGTCTGTAACGCCGGGCGAGAGGGCTCCCTCAACTCATGCTGTCGGATCTGCCCAGTGAGATGACGGCTAGGCCCTAAAAGCTGACCGTCAGTACGCGAGGCGAATGTGTAGGTTTTCGGATGGCGGCCGGACGACCGCAGTTCTGAAACGTCGCGAATGCCCCACTGCGGTGCTCATCACGTGCAGCGTCTCAGGTCTTCGCCACGACGAGCGCTGATGACGCTGCGACAAGAACACTGCTGGCCATGGAATAGTCATAGGCACTCCGCCTCCGCTGTGACTCTGTTTCCTGCTATAAGGGCGAACCAACAGTTCGGCGGCTTCTATGGGGCTATTCAAAGCCGGAAAATTCACCTTCTGCTTTCAGCATGTTTGCCGCGAAGTGCAACAAACGGTTTGCTCGCTC
>NZ_JBZMXT010000165.1:0-2626 GCF_058506495.1 Methyloceanibacter sp.
CCGCCTACTGACGGCCGCCGAAGGCGCGGTTGATCATGTCCACGAAGCCGCCACGCCGACGGCGCGGCTGTTCGTACTGCTGCTCGCCGTAATACCCACCTGCCTGATCGTATTGCGGCGGTCCGGCCGATGGCCCGAGCGCAAAGGCCTGGATCCAGCCTTTGGCGTTGCTATTGGGATCAGCCACTTCGACCCATTCGCCGTTGCGGGATACGACTTTGAGGTCGCGTCCATACGGGAACGCAAACAGCACCGGAGAGTCCTCGGAGGCATTGAGGCGCATGCCTGAACCCGACACGATGACTTTCGCCCATTCCTGTTGCGGCTGACCGTAAGGGGCCGCCCCGTAGCCCGGCTGCTGGCCCTCTCCTGTCGCATACTGCCCAGGAGGAGGATATTGGCCCTGTTGGACGACCTGCCCAGGCGGATACTGTCCCTGGGGATACCGCCCGCCCGGGGGATACAGCCCGCCGGGGGGAAACTGTTCTTGTGCACTAGGCTGGGGCGGTGGGGAGCCCGGATATCCACCGGCGCCCGGGTAGGGTCTCTGACCAAAATTTGGATCGGGATTGGCGGCCGCGGTGCGATCATAGGGTTGCCCTCCGCCATAGGGCGGCGGCCGTTGTCCGTATTGGGGTGGCGGCGCGCCATAGGGCTGCTGCCGCTGACCGTATTGCTGGTTCTGGCCATAGGGCTGACCCGCGGCCGCAGCATTTTGCTGCGGCGCGTCGAAGAAGTCTCCTGCTTGCGCGTTTGGTGACCCCGGTTGCCCCTGCGGCACAACCACGCTGTCGCCTTGCTCGTTCAGCCAAGGCAACGCGTTGGGCGCCGGCGCGCCCGGGGTAGGCTGCGTCTGCCCTTGCGGCAGAGCGGCGACTTGTGGATTGGGCGCGGGCTGTGCCGCGGGATCATTTCCCGTGTTCTTCGGCGTAGCCGCGACAGTCTTCTTCGCGGCCGCGTCGGCCTTGGCCGCGCCATCGTTCTTCGGCTTGGTTGCAGCCTTGGGAGCATCGGCTTCGTTTTGAGATTGTGTGGCGAGTGCCTGTTCGTAGGCGAGCGCCCGTTTTTTCGGGGGCGGCGCCTTCGTCATCGTATCGGCCATCGGCTCCTGGAAGAGCAACATCCAAACCGCACCCATTGCGATGATGCTCAAGCTCGCGGAGTAGAACAGTAGCTTTTTGATGGTCGTAACTCCCCTCTTCAGCCGCATTAGGCTGAGAAAAGGCGGCAATAGCGTGTCTTAGAACAGTATTCTGCCGTCGTTAACCCTAAAATTCTATGAAGCGGCAATGGGCCTCAGCCATTTATTGTAGCCTGCGGCGGCCAGTTGCGGCATCCATATGTGTCTGCTGAGACCGATGTCCTTAGGATCGCCGCGTCACCGTCGTAACGCCCACAGCAGATGCGGGTTCCATCTCGGCGCCGACCACGTCAAGAAAGCTAATCTCCGCCGATGTTATCCTATGTCGAACATGACAACGCTCAAGCCGTCGAAATCCATTTGGCCGGGAGGGTGTCGACGGAGGAATTCGATCGCGTCGCGGAAAAAATGCAGGCATTCATTGCTCGCCACGGCCAGATCCGTGTTTTGGAACACATCTCAGACTTCGAGGGCATGGACGCCGCAGCGCTTTGGCATGACATCAAATTCAGCCTACGTCACATCAACGATTTCAGCCGCATCGCGATCGTGTGCGATCCGCATGTCCGAAATCTTTGGTCCAGCTTGGTAGCGCCATTCATCAGCTGCGAGGTTGAGCATTTCGAGCCGGACCAGATTGCGGAAGCCCGCGACTGGCTTATGTGGCCAGAAGGCGCCGCTGACATTTGAGGTACATCGCGTTCAGACTAGCCGTCGGCGTCCATCGGCGGAGGCGTCTGGGGCGTGGCTGGCGACATGTCGGGAGATACCTGGATCGATTGCAGATAGGCAATGATCGCATCGACATCATGAGGCTCGAATGCGAAGACAGGCATCTCCGGATGTCCGGACATGATGCCTTCGGCCAGCGACTCAGCCAGGTTTTCCACAGGATAGTCCTCGGACAGCTCGCGCAAGGGCGGCGCCACCGGGTTTGGACTTTCGCCCGTCTTTCCGATCGCGTGACAACTGGCGCAAGCCTCGCTCAGTATTGCTTCGCCCCGCTCTAGACGCTCGTCGTCGCTCGCGGCGGCGGGAGCTGCGGCGAAAACCAGTAGTGCTAAGGGTCCAGCCCCAGCGAACCGCATGAAGGCCCCCGCGCGCAACGCGACCCTCTCGACAAAACAGGTCAGTTGAGACCGCATCCCTTCCGCCTCACATTTGTGCGCAACGCCTATAAGGCGTAGGCCCGTTCGATCCATTGGCACTGACATACGTCAAGATAGGATCCGCGTCGGCCGGTACGAAATTATGAAAATTGGGGATAAAAGACACCCCCTGCCCGGCCGCCAAGGGCTTGGCGCAATGATAAAACCATGTCCGCCAGAAGCGAGCTGTACTCTTTTGCAGCCTGGCCTGGCGCGAACGCTGCTTCAACAAGGTCTCTGGGATGGAGACCGAGGGTCCTGGGACCTAATGCGATTCGACGTGTTTAAGGCGTTCCATCTCATCTTTCAGGTAGAGCTTCCGGCGCTTTAGCTCGGC
>NZ_JBZMXT010000166.1:0-2519 GCF_058506495.1 Methyloceanibacter sp.
CGATCGCGAAACCGGGACACCAACTCGCCATCGAAGTCAATGCCAATATGGGGTAACTCCTGTGCATCAAGAAGTGCACTGATTGTCTGACCAACTCGACCATAGCCGACAATGATCGTGTGATCGGCGAGGTCGGTCGGTAGGTCACTGTCGTTCTGGCCTCTTGCACTCTCCCGCGCTTGAATCACCTTAGCCAGCTCGCGTGCCCCTTGCGCGACCATCGGCGTCGCCAGCATGGTGAGACTTGTAACGATGAGCATGAACTGGGCAACGTCATTGGGAATGAGGGCGAGGCTAAATGCGAGGCCGATAATGAGGAAGGCGAACTCGCCCCCCTGGCCGAGCAACAGGCTCACCTCAAGTGCAACCGAACGCGGATCGCCGAAGAGCCGGGCAAGGACGTAGATAATCACGCCTTTGACGAGATAGAGCCCAATCATGGACGCGATCAGCCAGAGCAGCTTGTCCGCCACTTCCGCGAGATCGATCATCATTCCCACCGAGGCGAAAAACAGTCCGAGCAGCAACCCTTTGAATGGTTCGATGTCCACCTCGATCTCGTGACGATACTCCGTCTCAGAGAAAAGGAGACCAGCGAGGAACGCGCCCAGCGCCATCGACAGTCCGACCTCTTCCGTAGCCAGGGCCGTGCCGATAATCACAAGCAGCACAAAAGCAATGAACATCTCTCGGCTTGCATCGCTTCCGACAAGGCGGAACAAGGGGCGAATAACCAGTCGACCGACCACGAGAATGATGGCAACGGCGAGAACGGCCTGTCCTATTGCCCAGGCGAACGCTAGCACGACCGATTCACCGCCTTTCGCGGCGAACCCTCCGACCAGCAGAAGAATGGGTAGGACGGCTAGGTCCTGAAAAAGCAGGATGGAGAAACTTGTGCGGCCCGTGGCTGTGCCGAGCCGCTGTCCCTCAGACAGAAGCTGCATAACGATGGCCGTCGACGACAGCGCGAAACCACATCCGATGACCACGGCGGCCGGCAGCTCATTCTCGAAGAGCAGGGCGATGAGCGTTATGACAATGCTTGTCAGAAACACCTGCGAGCCGCCTAGCCCGAAAACCATGCGGCGCATGGCCCATAGCCGGTCGACAGACAGTTCCAGACCGATCATGAACAGCAAGAATACGACGCCAAGGTGGGCCAGAGACTGCACGCCCTCCACGTCGTCGATCAGGATGTAGTGCAGCCAAGGAAACGTGTCGGCGAAGCGCACGAGACCGTGTGGACCGATCACCATGCCGACCACGAGGAAGCCTAGGACAGGGCTCACTTTGAGGCGATGAACGAGCGGGACGACAACGCCCGCGGCTACAAGGAAGACCATTACCTCGCGTATGTTGAGCGTTTCGATGGCTTACCCTTCCGGATTTTTCTTGATCGACAAGGATCCCAAACGAGCCAAGTACAGCAATGTCGCAAGCCTCAAGGCAGGGGCCGTTGATCCAAAGCAATGAAACGGATGCTTTTGTTGGCGCCCAGCGCAAGAGCCAGGAAGTCGCAGCACTCGACCGTCTGGCGCTGCGGGTGTCGATGACACACGAGCGCGGCGCGCCACATCGAGGCACCATGGCGCGCCTGCGCGCTAGAGGCCGCGCTCGATCGCCTTCAGCACGGAATAGCGCAGACGACCGCCACCACGAAGCGCAATCACGAAGCGCACGCGTCCGTGGTTGGCCGTATCGGCGTAGCCTGCCAAAGTCCGGATTCCCGACATGGTGCCGGTCTTGTTGGTGCCGCCGTCGCGGCCTTGCAACAACTCCGCGTAGGTCACAAAAAGATCGAGTACTTTTGCAAGGCCCTGCGCCGTGAACCGGTTGCCGCGGCTGAGGCCTGAGCCCTCTTCGAGATAGATGTCGTCTTGAAGGCCGTGCTGCGCCAGCATCTCATTCGCGACCCTTAGCGACTTCTCGAGACTGACTGGACCGCCATAACGCGCCGCGCCGACTTCCAGGAAGACCTGGTTGGCGATGTAATTGTTGGAGCCAATGAGCAGCAGATTGACGATGGCCGCCAAGCTTCGAGATTGCTGGTGGACATGGACAGGCTCAAGTCCTGCCGGGACCGGCCCAACTGTGATGTCGCCATCCACCTTGCCGCCGGATTTTTCAATGAAAGCTCGGAGAAGCTCACCTGCATAAAGCAGGCTGAGTTTGGGATCTTTCGCAAGACTGATACGGCCGCGCCCCTTTGGCCCTCGCGCCCGGAACTGGCTTGCAGCCAGGGGGGTCATCGGCGTCTGTTTCTCGCCGGAGTAAATCTTGCTGCCCCGGCGCACGGCATTAATCGTGTTGAAGTTCACCGCTAATGCGGAGTTCAGAGCGTTGTAGGACCGGCTGTTGTTCTCAATCCCTGGAATGCTGACCTTCTCGGGATAGTAGCTGGGATCTAGTACCATGCCCGTGATCGGCTCGGTGCCGATCGCCGCGACCAGCTCTGGCGCCAGCAGGGCCAACTCCTCCGAGACCAGCATGGGATCGCCGCCACCGCGCACGTAGAG
>NZ_JBZMXT010000167.1:0-2504 GCF_058506495.1 Methyloceanibacter sp.
CATTTTTCGAAGCGTCTCCTGGAATTTTTTCACCTCTTCCTGGTTCTGTTGCATGTAATGCTTTTTGTCGCTCGAAAGCAACTTGACGGCTTGCCCGTGAAAGACGACGGCAGCCTGCGGCGGCTTTGACAACCCTTTCACAGTGCCATCGTTATAAACATCCTGAACTGCCCAAAAGACCACGTTGAGCATAAACGCAGAGCCTTGACTAACATCAAAAATGGCCTTCACCTGAGAAACGCCACTCAGCGCGTTTTTGTAGTCGGCTGAAGCCATTCGAGCTTGGGCTGCAAGTCCAACCGCAGCAATGGTTATGACTGCCAGGCAGAGCCTCAATACTTTCTGAAACGGCACGATTTGAGCTCCTTGAACGGATTTGCAAGTGTCAAAAGCCGGTCTTTAGGCAGAGACCGGAGCGAGCGAGTTCGGGCAGCGTAACAGGTGCGACACCCCGCCGCAACATGAGGTGATGCTGCCTTGGCGCAGATGCACCCTTGGGCGCTCGGCGAATGGCGAACGCGTTTGGCGTTTGAAGCATCGAACTGAGAACTCTGGCAGCGCCGGGACCGCTCCGGGTCAACCTTCAACGACCGACCTCGCCCAACGCATGGCGGACGTCGGCGTCCGGGCAAAGGCATATTTCGCATCACTTCGGCGCTATGATTGGACACGACGGGTATCCCATGAGTTCCACGATGTCTTCTGACGGGCATCAATCCGGCGCGCTGGCCGAAAGTCTCGGCCAGTGTAATAGGCGACAGGGATAAGGGCCGTCTGAGTAACGCTATCCGGAATCCCAAGGAGTTGCGCGATCTCAGATTCATGGGCGAGATGAAGCGTCGTCCAGCAGGTACCCAGACCTCGTGATCGCAGCGCCAGCATGAAGGACCATGCCGACTGCAGGACCTGTCCGTAAAGCGACGCCTGTACGAATGCCGATGGATCGCTCGAGCGTCCTTCAACGCAGGGAATGACGTGAACCGGAACCTCATGCAAATGGTCTGCAAGGTGTCCTGCGACTTCAAGAAAACGTTCCTCTCTGTCTGGGAACGCCTTCGTCGTCTTCTCCCGCCTGCTCAGATAAGGGCCGTAATAAGTCGCTTTATAAACTTCTGCTATTCGCGCTTTCTTATGCAGATCGGTCACCACAACGAAATGATACCTGGGAATGAACCCGCCAACAGGTGCTTGGATTGCCAGATCCAGACATTCTTCGATCACCTCAGGCTCAACCGGTCGGGTTAGGTCCAGGCGCTTGCGCACAGCTCTGGTCGTCGTAAGGAGTTCATCTACCGTCGAGAGATCCATAGTCGGCCTCCTCCATCTTACTTGGCGCAGTCATCAAGCCAACAATCCATCGCGCGCTTACCGCTTGATCCCGATGGTCACGAGGTACTGGAATGGAATAGCCACGCCGAGGTCGGTCCGATACGTGCCAACCCACTCTTCGAACGCCGAGCGCATCTCTTCGCGACGGGCGGGAGCTAGTGCGCCAGCAACGGCTTGAACAGGCGGAAATCCCGAGCTGTACAGTGTCCAAGCCTCCGACGGACTGCTGAGGCGGTGAAAGAGTTCACCTTTCTCATGTCTCAGGTCGAAATAATCGCCCAATGCGCTAAGCAGCCAATCAGGGTCGCCCCAATTGAACGGCGAGGGCGGAGGTGTCTTCGGAGCAGGCACTTCCGGCATAAAGGGCGCCACCACTTGGCGCAATGCGGCGGCATTCGTGTTTGGCTCCCAGGCAACAACAGCAATGCGACCTCCCGGCCTGACAACACGCGAGAGTTCCCCCAGAGCAGCCTCCTGATTGCTGGCAAACATGATCCCGAACGTCGAGATGGCAGCGTCGAAGCTTGCATCCGCCAGTGGTAGCTTTTCCGCATCACCCAAACGCCACTCAACGGTTACGCCCTCTTCGGCGGCCAATGCCCGCGCTGCGCTCAGCAGTCCATCGGCGATATCAACTGCAGTTACCTTGACGCCCAATTTCGCCACTTGGCGGGCGGTCCAGCCGGTTCCGGTTGCAATATCCAAAACGTCCTGATCGGCCGCCGGTGCCAATCTAGCCACCCCGTGGCGGATTCCTTCGGATATGCCGGAGCTGATGGCATCGTAGGCGCGCCCGCCCTGGCTCCACATGGCGGCAGCCTTTCGATTATGTTCCAACACCGCGTCATTGACCTGCATCTGTGTCATCTCACCAATCCTTACTCATGAGCAGGCATCTGGTGCCGTCGGCACCGCGACGGTCATCCCGCAACCGGTGACGATGCTAAGGATGCTGGCGGAACGTCTGAGCGAGCGTCCCGACAACGGCAAAAAAACGTCAAAAGAACACCATTTGCGTGCGCTGGTTCGTGCGCGGCGCGGTATGTTAGGAAACCTCGTTGTTCACAAATGTTGAGGACGATCGCCCCCATGTTGCGACTGAGATTACTCGGCGGTCTGGAACTGATTGGCTCTGCCGGCCAGACCGTAAATTTTGTGTCCCGAAAGGATGCTGC
>NZ_JBZMXT010000168.1:0-2492 GCF_058506495.1 Methyloceanibacter sp.
GCGCGGTATTGAGCGCGCCTCTTGCGAGAACGATGCTCCTGCGAGTTGCAGGCGCGCGCTTGCCACAGGTTGGGCGATGTTCGCAATGTTGACCTTGCGCGTCCTCAAGAAAAATATGGCGCGCCAACGGGTTGGCTATGGTGTCCGGGCAGGCTCCCAGCTGTCGTCGGGAGAAAACGTACCGATGCCGCTCGCAACATCAGCCGTAGCTTCGCCGAGGTCTTTTTCGAGAACCTCGCTGTCGCGGTTGACGATGAAGGTCATGATGCCGGAATTGTTGTATTCGGCTGGAAAGGCGATCAGCGCATAGCCGCCGGTCATGCGGCCATTCTCGACATAGTCACGCGCGCCGCCTTCGGCTTCGTCGCTTTGACTCTTTAGAATGCGGAAGTAGTAGCCGCGATAGGGCATCGGCCTGATACCGTCCGGTTTATAACCTTCGTCCGTAATCTCTATGAACTTTTTCGACAGCGGGCTCTCCTCGTCGCCCTCCTCTGTCGGCCAATAGAGTCCGTCCTTCTTGCCAGGAGAACTTATAAATCGCTGCGCATAGGCGGGGGGCTGCTCTCCATCGGGGTTGATAGAAGCGTATTTCTCCTGGGCCTTGACGTAGAGTTGGGCGGCTTCGATGGCCTGGAGTTCATTTCGTCCAATGCGACGGATGAGAATTTCCTCCAGACCTCCTTCAGTATCGAACTCCCATTTGCCGTCCTCCGTCCTGACAACGGGGATCGGGAAGGGCCAATCGTCATCGCCGAGCAGCAGGATTGCAAAGTCATCCCCTTCCATTTCGAGCTCATGGTGCTTGTCATAGGCTTCCATGAAGTTCTCTCGGGCGTTCTTGTCGGCGACCTCATCGCCCGAACTGATAACGTGTTGACCGTCAGGACCTAGGATATCGATCAGCTTGTCTTTCTCCCCACTGCGGGCTGCGCTGATAAGCGCTTCGATCGCAGCGTCAGGACTCGCGAATTGCTGACCCGCGTGTGCGTGCGCGCAGAGACCGAGTAGCGCTACTCCGAACACCGCGTAGCTGAGTTGTCGAATCAATGGCATACCATTCACCAGTATAGGTTTTCACTCGTTGCTTCTATGTTGTGACGCTACCGGCGTCGGCCACCGCCGCCCGCGCGGCGGCCGCCACCCCCGCGACTTCTCGAAACGTTTCGGCCGCCTGCGCTTGCACGGCCGCGCGACGAGGCCTTGCGCGCGCTGCTACCGCTGCTTTTCTTGAACGCATTCCCGCTCGGGCGGCTTTGCGGTTTCCTGGCCGCGGGTTTCGTGGCCGCGGGTTTCGTGGCCGCGAGTTTCTCGGATGCGGGTTTCTTGGCGGCAGGTTTTGCTGAAGCAGGTCCCTTCGCTGCGGGCTTGCTCGCAGGACTGTCTTTTAGGTTGGCTCTTCGGTCGCCACCACCTGCTGAAGGTCTGTTGCCTCCGGACTTTTTGAGACCAGCCTCGATATCACCCACGGAGGGCCGTTTGTTGCCGGCATTGCCTGGACGACTGCCGTCGCCAGGCCGCTTGTCAGCCAGGTTGCCGCCACCGGGACGACCTTCGCCCCCACCCGGCCGCTTCAGGCCGGCTTCAATGTCCCCGACAGTCGGACGCCCGCCGCCGTTGCCAGAACGATTACGGGAACCGGGACGGCCGTCACCGCCACCAGGGCGCCTATCGCCGACCTTGTCTCCGATGTTGTTCCGGTTGCCTTTGTTCTCAAACTTACTGCGAACTTCGTTGTTGTTGTACTGGACGCCCCGGCGGTGCTCGGAATTGTGCTCCCACTTCTGGACGTTGACGTTGTTGCGATTGATTGTGTTCCCGCTGATGTTGCGGTTGATATTCACATTGATGTCGTTGCGGCCCCAGTTGATGTTGTCGCCCCAAATCGCATTGCCTATGGCAAAACCCGCACTCCATACGAGCCCGGTCGCCAGTGCGCTGCCAAAGCGGTAGCCGGGCGGCGGTGGGTAATAGTACGGCTGATAGCTGGGATAGGGCCAAGTGCCGTAGACAACATTCGGATCGTAATACGGCACATAGACCTTCTCAGGATCGGTTGGCTGGATCGCAATCACTTCTTGGGTCTGTTCGCCTTGTGCCGCTGTCTCTTCGCCGCCCGAGGTTGTATCGGCGCTTTGCACCACCGTCTGCGTCACGGTCACGGTCTGCTGTGGGTTCGACTCAAGCGTACCAGCCTCTTTGGCGCGGGCGCGCAGGGCCTGAACAGCGTTCATCACATCCGATTGCTGCGCGAGCACTGCATCACCGAGTTTCTGCGTCCAGTCGAGATCCTTGTTCATCATCTCAAGGACATCCGGCACAGCGACGAGATCCTTCAGGCTATCGTCCCAATCCTGAGTCGCCAGCGCCGTTTGCAAGGCATCTCCCTCGAGGTCCTTGTTTTCCTGGTACCAGCGTTCCGCCTGTACGACTTCCAACGGATAGGTCGATGCGATTAGGACGTTCGCGAGAAGGGGATCCGAATAAAGCGC
>NZ_JBZMXT010000169.1:0-2486 GCF_058506495.1 Methyloceanibacter sp.
GAGTCCTCGGCCGTGAACTACGGCAACTCGGTCCTCGGCATCCGGACCAATCGCTACGGCGCGGGGATGGAGATGCTCTGCGCTATGCTTGGCAAGGCGCCACTCTTCGGCCTCATGACCGACGAGGGCCGCAAGGCCAAGTGGCTCATCGACGTCAAAACGTCGAAGGAGCCAGACTGGGGCGTGCTCGGCACGGCGATCGGCCGGAAATGCGTCGAGGACATCCCGTACATAGCGGGCGTCGACAAGTACTTCGGCGGCGAGGTTACCAACGACAACTGGCACAAGCTGAAGTACATGGGCAGCGCCACTGCGGCCGCCGGCGCCGTCGGCTGTTACCACGTCGAAGGTGTGACGCCGGAGCCTAAGGACAAGGGTCGCGATCTGCTGGTCAAGGACTTCCAGACCTACGTCTTCGACGACAAAGAGCAGCAGGCGATCATCGACACCTTTGAAAATCTCTGGCCGGATAAGGACGGCGACCCGACGACCTGTTTCATCGGCTGCCCGCACTGCAACTACGAGGAGTCCGTGCGATGGCTGAAGATGATAACGGACGCGCTTGACAAGGCCGGCCAAGAAAAGACGGCGATCCCGGTTTACATCTTCATGCCCACCGTCGTGCGTACGCGCATCCTGATGGAGGAACCGGAGCTCGCAGGCAAGGGGAAGGCCGCCGGCGTTTCGTACACCAACATGTGCGCCGTCAGCTATTCGGGCATGAAGGGCTTTTCGGATCGCATTCGTGGGGTCACGAACTCCGCCAAGAACCGAAACTATTCGTCGATCCGCTATTTCCCCGATCAGAAGCTCATCGACATTGTGCTGACCGGCAAGGTCTAGGCTTAAAGGAACATCTAGCGGCATCGGGCTCCGCGAGCCCGGTCGGCCAGGTAAACCGATCTGATTGGAGACTGAGCATGGCAAAGACGTTTAAAGGACGCCCCATTATTCCGGGAAAGCTCGAAGGTGAGGCGCTCGTATCGAAGCAACCCTTCAATACGACCGCATCCTACTTCACCAATATGTTTGCCGGGAACACAAAGGACGCGCCCTGCACGGACGCCAACAATGCGGAGCTTTATAAGAAGGATCTGAGCGGAGCGATCATTTGCACGCCCCAGACCGTCGGCTCGACCATGGGCGCTGGCGCGATCATGGGCATGAACCTGCTCGGCGTCGGGTTTAAGGCGATGCTGTTCTCGGACCACATCGACAGCATCGCGGCAGGCGGGTTGATCATGGATGACATCTGGAACGACCGGAAGGTCATCACGATCGACCTTCTGGGCGACGAGTTCATGAATACTGTGAAGACCGGCGATGCGATAAAAATTAGTGAAGACGGAACGGTCGAAGTCGGCTAGCGCACTAAGATAGGTCCAACGAAGCGCCCGGCAACGACACTTGAGTTGCCGGGTGCATAAAATGCCATTGCTTCGCCGGAGGGTGGTGAGCACCAGCGGACCAGGTGAGCGGGATTCTGCCCGCAGGCGACAAAGAACCTTTAACGACGTCGTTTTTTGAATACTGCTTCTGCTCCGCAGATCGCTCTCGTCTGCTTGCGCGCCTTGTCCTCTCTCATTACCGACAACGCCGCATGCCGTTTTGATGAACTAATCGAATGGCAACGGAGGCCAAGCTCGGCCTCTGGGCCATGTAGGCGGGGCTCAGGGGATGTTTTATTCGACGCAAAATGTTTCGCCAAACTGATGGCGTAACAAACGAGTCACACCGCGTATTTAACTCTTGCGTGGCCAGCTTAAGAGCCGACCAATTGGGCTTTCGCCTGATACTTTCAGCGAAGAAAAAATGATTCGCGGCTCGAGAGAGGGCAGGCTTCATGACGAAACCATTGGCTGGTTTATGCGTCTTTCTCTTGATGATGGCAGCCTCTGGCAAGGCTCAGGCCCAAGAGGGTACAGGTGGCGCTGCCGCCGCCAAGCCGCAGGAGCCTGTCGGCTTTGCTGACTCTCGGCAGGACCCGAAGAATCAATTCGAGCATGCTGAGGTTCGTGCGGCGCAATCGCACGGGCTGATCCCATTCTCACCCCTGCAGCCACTGCGGGACAAATTCAAGGCTTTCAATGAACGGATGTCGCGTGCCGCGCACATGAAGTTCGGGCTGGCCTTCCACACTGTTTATCAGGGTGCATCAAAGGTGCGGCCTGGGACTGATGACTCGGGAATCGCAACTGACTTCGATTTTACCGGCCGCTGGGCGCTGGTTCGTCGGGGGCAGCCAACACAGGGCGAGCTGTTTTTCGGCGTTGAAGGTCGTTGGGACTACGGGACGACTGGTCCGCAAGATCTCGGTTTCGCTAGTGTCGGGACCGCCGGTGGGACCGCAAATACGTATTCAGCCTACGATCCAGCGTTTATTTTGCGGAACCTCTATTACCATCAAGGCGGTGAAGAGGCCGGCTGGGTCGTTAGAGCGGGTAAGATTACGGTTGACGCTATCTTTCTCACCAATCGCCATATCA
>NZ_JBZMXT010000170.1:0-2439 GCF_058506495.1 Methyloceanibacter sp.
AAAGGGGTAACACGGCACGATGTCCTTGTGGCAGAGTGCGCCGCGTGACGCAGCCGCTATCAGCCATAACCACCCGCGCGCTTGCGCTTATCGAGGCCGCCCGGACCCGCGCGGGCACTCCGAAAGCCCTGCCCGGCCGGATCTTCATTGTCGATGTCGAACGGCAAACGGCGACGTTGGTTGACAATGGTTCAGCGGTCCAGTCATGGCCCGTCTCAACCGCGCGCAACGGGATCGGAGGAGAGGAGAACTCGTTCAAGACTCCGCCCGGCTGGCATCGCATCGATCGAAAAATCGGCGCGGGCGCGGATCAGGGGACTGTCTTTTCCTCACGGGAGCCGACCGGCGACGTGTGGAGAGGAGACGCCCGCGACGCGGACCTGATTCTGACACGTATCCTGACGCTAGATGGCCTCGAAGAAGGTATCAATCGAGGGCCTGGCTGCGACTCCCTTGAGCGGTACATCTACTTTCATGGCTCCAACCATGAGGCGTTGATCGGGCGTCCCGCATCGTGCGGGTGCGTGCGTATGCTCAACGAGGACATCGCCACCCTTTTTGACACAGCCCAGGAAGGGGACCTCGTCCTCATCGCCCCGCCCGACGACCGCGACATCCCCGCCGTTTCTTCTGGGCGTTTTCACTATGCGGGACTGGGCGGCTCGGGTATGAGCGCCATTGCTCAGTTTCAAGCGATGAAGGGTGGACGCGTCAGCGGCAGCGACCGGGCCTTCGATCATGGCGAGCGCGCTAGCGTCCGCGCGCAGTTCGAAGCGCTCGGTATACAGGTGTTCGACCAGGATGGCAGCGGCATTGGGGACGATTGCGCGGCGCTTGTCGTATCGACAGCCGTTGAGGAGACGGTCCCCGACTTTGCCACGGCGAAAGCGCGCGGCGTACCAATCGTCCATCGATCTGAGATGCTCGCGCATTTTGTAGGCGCTTTCCGCTCGATTGCTGTGACGGGCACAAGTGGAAAGTCGACCGTGACAGGCATGACCTTTGAGATTCTGCGCGGGCTCGGCGTCGATCCGTCCGTCATAACAGGAGGCGAACTGCCCATACTTCAGGCGGAAGGCCTCATCGGCAACGCGTTTGCCGGCACATCGGACCTCCTTGTTGTTGAAGCGGACGAAAGCGACGGCTCCTTGGTGCGATACGCGCCTGCGATTGGCGTTATCCTTAACCTCCAGCGCGACCACAAGGAGGTCGACGAAGTGGCCGCCATGTTCGCCACGCTGCGCGCCAGGACACGGGAAACCCTCGTGGTGGGCGATGACCCCAATCTGGATCCGTTCGCCGGCGCAGCAATACGCTTCGGCCTCAGCGAGCGCGCCGATATTCGCGCGGTCAATGTGGAACACGATGCGAGCGGGACGCGCTTCGAGGTGGACGACGTCGCCTTTGCCATTCCTGTGCCCGGCCTCCACAACGTGACCAATGCGCTCGCGGCCATTGCCGCGTGCTGTGCCGCCGGTCTGCCATTGGAAGGCATGGCGAAACCGCTTGCGGGCTACTCTGGCATTGGGCGGCGGTTTCAGACCATTGGCCGTGCGTCGGGAATCGAAGTCGTCGACGACTTCGCGCACAATGCGGAGAAAATATCAGCCGCGATTCGCACAGCGAAGCTGAGGGGGCAGCGCGTGCTCGCGATTTATCAGCCGCACGGCTACGGGCCTACGCGGTTTCTCTGGGATGACTTCGTCAAGACGTTTTCGCGTGAGCTTGCCGAGGACGACAAGCTCTTCATGCTTGAAGTCTTCTACGCTGGCGGCACGGCGACGCGTGACTTCTCTGCCGCCGATATCGTGAACGAGATCGCCGCAAAGGAAACGCAAGCGTTCTTCGTACCGTCACGAGAGCAGCTGATCGAAGCGATTGCGCGCGAGGCACGCGAAGGGGACGTCGTGCTTGTGATGGGCGCAAGAGATCCGTCTCTCACGGCTTTCGCGCGCGATATTCTCGGCGCCATCGAGAAGGTCTAGGCCCCTGGCGCCGCGCCCACAGCTAGTTGCCAAGAAGCCCTGACAGGAAATCGTCAACGGTGGTGGGGCCGCCGCGCCGTCGGCGGGGCTCCGAATACCGTCGAGTAGGCGTCGTTTCTGCGAATTCGGCGCCGGAGAACGGCACGTTGAAGTAGGCCGGATTCTTGAACAGCTTGGCCGCCATCTGATTGTCGATGCCGTAGACGTCTCCGAACTCACGTACCGAGCCGAAGCCGTCCGCGACGAGCGTGTTGTAGGTGAGGTGGACCGGGATTTTCCGTCTGAGCGCGATGACCTTTGTTTGTCCCTGGGAGCGCGCCAGCACGTCTTGCACCGACCCCATGGACCACCCCTTATCCTCCGCGAGCAAGACGGCGGCAAACTGCGCGGGTTGATGCACGCGGATGCACCCATGGCTGAGCGTTCGAACTTGGCGGCCGAATAGTTCTTTCTG
>NZ_JBZMXT010000171.1:0-2376 GCF_058506495.1 Methyloceanibacter sp.
AGCGGGAAGAGCCATTATCGCGCCTACAGGCAGTCCGCTAATCAGGCCCGCGACAACCAGAGCACTAAGCATAGAGCTGGCTCGCGGCAGCGCGGCCATCGCCACAGCCGTGAACACTAAGCCGATAACAATTACCAGGTTCGGTCGCTTCGACCAGTCGGCAACGATGCCTCCGATCGGCACCGACAACGCGCTCAACCAAACGGCTATACTTGTGGCAGAACTCGCTGACGCGATTTCCCATCCTCGTCCTGTAAGGAGAATTGGGCCAAAGGCAAAGATCATTGCAAAAGAGGCATTAAATAGTCCCCACATCCCACCCGCGAGCAGGATGCAAGCCAAGGTCTTACCGTATAGGAGGCCACCCGCAGGACCGGTTGTGACCTTAGGCTGCCGATAAAGCAATAACAGCGATGCAAACCCGATGGCCGCAAAAACCGCCGTTAGCGCAAATGCTCCGGTAACACCACCGGAATTTGCAGCATGAGGTTGAACTAGCAATGCGATGCCGATACCAGCGGGCCAGGAATTGACAAACAATGCCATCGCAGTAGCGATCTCTCGACCGTCGAACCAGTCGGTGACCATCTTTGACATCAAAACGTTCAGGACAACTCCTCCACCTCCGGCGAGAACTCGTCCAACTAGTTGCTCCTCCCATGTCGTCCCGAACGCAGAGATTAACCCGCCCAATGTCATTAGCGTGAGGCCCGTTAGGACGGCTCGTTTGTCTCCAAGATAGCGACCGATAGCTCCTCCGGGTAATGCAAAAATGAGCCCGGGAGCCAAATAGAGACCAACAAGAAGTCCGACACCCGCTGCATCCACCTGAAAGGTCTGCCCGACTATGGGGCCCAGTGCACCAACGGTACCAAATTGAAAAGCCATTGCTGTTCGGATCAAGAACAGCAATGTCAGCACGAGCCACCGGTTGGACATTACTAAACTTTCATTTCTAGCACGCAATGATGGCACTGTGCTTAGCACGTCGCGCGTCTTTGAGGTTGCTCCTATGATGTCCCAGTTGGTGTAGGTCTCTCGGACGCGAGCAAGCGCAGTGGCATCAAGGCGCTCGTATCGACGCGGCCAAGAAACCTGCACCGAGCACCGAGGGCGGCATCTGCCCAGCGCTCGGCAACGTCCGCAGGTGAGAATAGAACCTACGCTCTGCTGGCTCACGGAAAGCGTGGCTCGTGCCCCATTCCGCACTTTTCGGGCGCGCGCCAGATGTTACAGAATGCGATAGGGACCACTACGCCCTGTAAACCCGATAGTCTGCCCGCTTCGCTATTGCGTCGTTCGGCCGGAGAGAGCTTTGATCGCTAAATAGGGCCAGCTCCACATCGCGGAATGGGGCGACCACCGTCTGCATATGCGACCACCACGACAATCTCATCCGGTCTCGGCGCGTCAGGTACTGAAACTGTCATGGTGTCGAAATGATCAAATGACCAAGCCTCGTCCTTATGCCCGAGCGGCACATCGATGGCGGTTGCAGGCGTGCCGATCTTCACATTCGAAGGAATGACGGATTTCCCCCCACTAACAGCTTGTCGCATCGGCTTGCCAAGCATGGGATGAATACAGGCTCCACCATGCTCTATCTCGCCGTGCAGCCCTACGATTGCCGCCTTGCCATATGACACGACCGGGCGACTGAATTCGGCAACCAGTGCCTCTGCCAACATGTTCCCGACAGTGCGACCCGCTTCGAAGAGATTCTCGAGATCATTGACGAACCGCGCCGAGAACGGGTTCGAGAAGATCGCAAGCCCGGCTACCCGAGTGACTGGCGTCGCTAGCTCTTCTCCCATCTCATAGGAAATGACTTCTTTGACGATCGTCGTCTTTCTGACAAGTAGCATTGTGCCAGCTCCCGATCTGCGGAGGGGGCTGTTAGGCCCAACCTAGCTCACGCAACGACCAGTCGGCGTTCCAGATCTTCGTCATATGGCGGATCTTGTCGCCATCGAAGTCCATTACGTAGGTATAATCGGCTTGAACACGTTTGCCAGTTGGGGGCACTGGTCCACCTTCGCCGGTTTGAGTGCCAGTAAAGACTGCCGCAGCGACAACAGCTTTTCTTTCTTCATCGACACCCCAAGCCTTCAGCTTGTAAGAACCGTCCGGGATGGGACCAAATAGACCCTTCATCCAGTCCGTGTAACCCTCGAGGGTCTTCACCTCAGCAAGCGCATCCGCCTGACAGGAAAAAGACGCATCAGGGGTGCAGAACTGCTGACAAGCTGTCCAGCCCTTTCCAGTTTCGCATGCTTCAAAGAATGCTTTCGCCGCAGTCTCCATTGCCGACATCGTTTCCTCCTGCTTTCGATTTATGGCCCTTGGCTAACGCAGTTGAGTGAACAATGCCACGAA
>NZ_JBZMXT010000172.1:0-2365 GCF_058506495.1 Methyloceanibacter sp.
TCAATCGTTTCCACAGGGGCATCGTCGGGTCGGATCTTGGCCACGTGAAAGAGGCCATCGGCTTCGTTGACGACAGGAAAATTGGTACGATCAACCAGTAGGCCCGCTTCACCCGCACGATCTGCTGTTACTGATGGCAGAGACGGTTTCGCCGCGAAGTCGGGCGTTATCTCCGCCGCGAGTCTCTCGGGCGGCATTTAGGGGTCAACATTTCCGGTGGCGACGGGGAAGTATAGCGCAATGTCCGTTTTGAGCAGTAAAGCGGACATATGGGATCTGCTCGACGAGTTCCGCTAATGACCCAAAGCGGACCCTCGAGATAGGGATGAAAAGGCATGGCATCGGAAATGAGGCCCCGACACCATGCCATCTGCCTATGCAGCCAAACTGTAGCACTCGCCTTCGGACGGCGCAGCGGCAGATTTTGCTGCGACGATCTGAACGAAGCGGCGCGCGCCGGTGAATGATGCCCAGGCCAGGATGCGGATGAAGCGCTCCTCATCCCGGTCATCGCCCAAGACGCCCTGGGCCAAACTTGCATCGACTTGGTAAGGTGCCTTGGCCAAAACAATCGCCAGCTTGGCGATGTCCCGATCCGCTCCTTGAAGTTCAGCGGTCTCTTCGTCGACCCAAGAACGGCTGATGGGCATTTGCTCACCGTTCCAGTCCTGTAATGCTGCGTCGACCGTCCGGCTAACCGCATTGGAAATAACGCTTTTAGCATTGCGCTCCACGGCTGCGGTCCACCGAGCGAGCGCGTCGGCTACGCGGGAGTTAGACTTCGCCCAGGCCATGTCGGCTGGCAGCGTCGCCGGCGGCAACAAAGATAGCGCCCGTCCGGGCTCCAGCGTGAGCCTGCGCGTAAACTCAAGCTCCGATCCGAACAGTCTCAAGGCGAGCGCCTTGATTGTCCGCAGGCCGAAGGGGGCATTGACGGGCGAGTCTTGCATAACGACGTGGCTGAAGCGGTTGATGTCGCTCATGCCCATCAGCGTGCCAAAAACCTCAGGCAGCTGGTCGGTAGTGAAGGGGTTCGGTGGAATGTAGTGATTGCCCGGCGTGGCAATCGCCCTCACCCACTCAAGACATTCACGCAAGCGTGCATTGGTCTCGGGCAGAGCATTCTGCTCGAAGATGTCACCAGCGGCTTCATGCTCTCCGCCAGCGTGCACGAGGCTGACCAGCATGTCCTCGCAATAGGGACAGTCGTTGATCTGCGAGAGCACAGCGCTGATAGCGTCCTTGGTGGTTCGGTCCACCTTATCCTCAACCAGCATAGCCTCGCGCCCACCTGTCCAGATGGCGGCCATGAGTTCGGGGACTTTGGAGCGGCTTGTCAGAGAACCGTTCTTGAAGAAGTCTTCTCTGATCATGTCATAGACCTGTTTGGTCAAGCCCTCCGCCTGGCGGGTGGGCACGGCGCTGACGAAGCGCATGGTCTTTACTGAGAGAGTATCGAACAACCAAAATCTGAGCTTTTCTGGCAACATGGTTCTGCTCCTTGGTTCGAGTTGAACTGTGCTGTTACCATTTCGGAATCGCGACCATAATTTCTAGTATAAAATATGTACCGACGGGTCATGAGTGCTGGGCGTCCCAGCAATACCTTTCTTCATCTATATTACTGATAATAATATTATAATTTAGAAAAGCACTCGTTCATGGTTGCTTTGCGCAGCACCGAACTTTCCCTGATTTCGGTACAAAATGTATACTAGAACATCGGCAGCCTACGGGCTATTTTCTTTCCCATGAGCAGTTACGGACAGTTTTGCCCAATCGCGAAGGCGTCGGAGATACTCGGTGAGCGATGGACGCACCTCATCATCCGCGAACTAGGCGCGGGCAGTGAGACCTTCAACGATCTGCGAAAGGGATTGCCGCTGATTTCGCCAAGCCTGTTGTCGTCGCGACTGAAGTCGCTAGAGGCTGCGGGCGTTGTGGCCCGGACAGAAACGGAGCGAGGTATCCGTTACACCCTCAGCGAGGCCGGGCGGGAGCTGAAGCCTATCATCCTGCAGGTGGGGGTTTGGGGGCATCGTTGGGTACGCAGCAAGCTTTCGCCCGAGGACCTCGATCCATCTCTACTAATGTGGGACATCCACAGGACAATTAATGCCGACTATTTTGGGACGGAGCGGACAGTTCTCCACTTCGAGTTCAGCGACTACGCGGCAAGGTTCCGGCGTTGGTGGCTTGTCGTCAAAGGTGGCGAAGTCGACGTTTGCATGAAGGATCCCGGCTACGACGTGGATCTGGAAGTGCTGACGGACTTAAGAACTCTAACTGCTGTCTGGATGGGCGATGTTGGCCTCGGGCAGACGCTCCGTGACCGGCGGATTAGACTGACCGGACGAACGCGGCT
>NZ_JBZMXT010000173.1:0-2243 GCF_058506495.1 Methyloceanibacter sp.
GAAGAGATGATGCGGTTGCTAGGCTTCGACTTTGCGCGTGGACGCCTAGACATAAGCCATCATCCCTTCTGTGGCGGCGTGCCTGATGACACACGCATTACAACACGCTTCGACAACCATGACTTCCTGGAATCCTTCATGGCGGTGCTGCACGAGACGGGGCATGCGCTATACCAACAAGGGTTACCCGCCAAATGGCGAGGACAACCCGTCGGCGGCTCTTTAGGTGCGGCTGTGCATGAGAGCCAGTCGTTGTTCATAGAAATGCAGATTGGGCGGAGTAGTGCATTCATGGCGTTTGCAACACCGTTTATCTGCGAACATCTAGGAGGATCAAAGGGCGACCACGAATGGACAGCAGAGAATCTCTACGTCCGCGCGATCTGCGTGCGTCCAGACTACATTCGTGTGGGGGCAGACGAGCTTACCTACCCGCTTCACATCCTTCTTCGGTTTGAGATAGAGCAGTCCTTGATTAC
This sequence comes from Methyloceanibacter sp., assembly GCF_058506495.1. Lineage (NCBI taxonomy): Bacteria > Pseudomonadati > Pseudomonadota > Alphaproteobacteria > Hyphomicrobiales > Hyphomicrobiaceae > Methyloceanibacter > Methyloceanibacter sp. Next base: position 480 of record NZ_JBZMXT010000173.1, read on the forward strand.
AGGCGAACTCAGCGTCTCAGATATTCCGGATGCTTGGAATGATGCCATGATCCGATACCTTGGCCTGTCCACAGAAGGAAACTTCGCCGACGGTTGCATGCAGGATGTTCACTGGTTCGCGGGACTCTTCGGGTATTTTCCAACCTATACACTGGGGGCGCTTATGGCAGCGCAATGGTTTGCGGCAGCCTCTGCCTGTATCTCCGATATTGACACCAAAATTGAAGAAGGCGACTTCGGGCCGATCGTCGAGTGGCTACGGCGCCAAATCCATGCTCAAGGACAACTCAAGACGGCGCATGAACTCTTAACGGAGGTTACCGGCGAACCGCTCAGCTCTTGTCACTTTAAGAGGCATCTTGAGCGTCGCTATCTAGGGTAGGGCTGTCTGTGCTTGGCGCAGCACGAGGTTCTCCGATTTCTAGACGAAGTCGCCGGGCGCGCACTTATGAAGTTTGGCCACATCCCACTTGTACTTGGTGAACTTCTTTATCATACCGAGGATGTTTGGTTTCGGAGTCAAAGCGCACTTGCCGCAAGGTCAGCCCGATGACTACCAATGGCACATAGCCGAACTCAAGGCCGAGACCAAGGATGCCTGCTTAAGGGTTGAAAGCGGACGTGCGGTATCCTCTCAATGATGTCCGATCACGACTCAAAGCAGACTCAACCGCGTAGATTATCCGCAGTGAACAACCCAGGCCCAGTTGATCTTTAGGGCGCGTCCGGCCAGCCTTATGGCGGCACAAGCTGGTTTGCTAGCGGTCAGCCAGAATTCGGTTTTGTAGGAAGTATCCTTGAGTTCACCACTAATTCTGAAACGCGTCAGAAAGTCATTCTCAACGCAGGATGGGCCCATCCATGTCCTCGAGGACGTGACCTTTTCGCTGAAAGCCGGCGAAATGCTGGCGATTACCGGCGAAAGCGGGAGCGGAAAAAGTACGTTGCTGCATATTGTCGGTGCGCTCGAAACCTCCGATGGCGGAGAAATCCGCTATGGAGACTACGACCTTTCCAACTTGTCCGAGAACCGGCGTGCACAGTTTCGCCGATCAATGGTTGGAATTATCTTTCAGCAATACAATCTAGTTCCATCCCTCAATGTCCTCGCCAATGTGCGGCTGCATGCACGCCTGGCCGGCCGGGATGATCGCGACTGGACGCGTTATCTGCTTGATCGTCTCGGCCTCGATTCGCTGGCGGGCCGGTATCCGGAACAGTTGTCGGGCGGTCAGCAACAACGCGTCGCTATCGGTCGCACGTTGGCAGCGAAGCCAGGTCTGATTTTAGCAGATGAGCCCACCGGTAACCTCGATGAACGCTCATCGGGCACCGTCTTCGAGCTTATGTCGGACCTTGCAGAGGAGTCCGGCGCCAGCATGATCGTCGTCACGCATTCGAATGAGCTGGCTGGGCGCATAAGTCGCAACCTTCACCTGCACGCAGGCCGCGTGGAATGATCGACCTATCCGCCATCACGGTCTTGCTGTCGCATTGGCGCAAGCATCCATTTCAGCTCATCATGCTGTTGACCGGGCTCTTTCTTGCATCAGCACTGTGGACAGGTGTGGAGGCCATTAACACAGAGGCGCGGGCAAGCTATGCGCTTGCTGAGGCAGCACTCTCACCACCGCGATTTGCTTCAATCGTGTCGGCGAAAACCCGCACGATCCCTGTTGATACCTACACCAGGCTGCAAACTTCCGGTTGGCGGACGTCGCCCATATTTGAAAAAAGGGTTCGGCTCGGCGATCGCTACATCCG
>NZ_JBZMXT010000174.1:0-2227 GCF_058506495.1 Methyloceanibacter sp.
TCAAATTTCGATCTTGATGCGCTTATGGCTTCCGGTGATCATTTATTGGAGGAAGGAAACGAACGGTATTCCAAGGAGCCAGGTCATGACTACTGCACTGCAACATTGCATGTCTCAGACCATGCAGATTACGAAAGTCAAAGAGCATATCGGCGCCATCGTCACCGGCATTGATCTCGCGCAGCCCGTGGATGCTGCGACGCAAGAGAAACTCTATGATGCAGTGGTCGAAAACGTGGTGCTGGTGATCCGGGGCCAGGCGCACCTCAGCCCGGCACAGCTCCAGGCTGCGGCCGAGAGATTCGGCGAGTTGATGGAAGACCAAAACCGGCTGTATCTGGTTGACGGGTTTCCCTTGATCAGCGTGCTCGACAACTTTCACAAGGACAGCAAGGGCCAACCGGCAAAAGTCGGCAAAAACGCGACCTGGCATACCGACCACACCAACCAGGAACGCCCGCCGAAGTTCACGATGCTCTATGCCGTCGCGGTGCCGGACAAGGGTGGCGCGACATCGGTATGTAATTCGCGCGCAGCCTACGAAGCACTGCCGAAAGAGTTGAAGCAGCAGATCACCGGCATGAAGACCGAGAACACACTGATTAGCAGCGCACGCTTTCACCTCGCCAATCCGGACATTCTGAAAGAGCAGCTTGAATCGACCAGACCGCCGACGGTCCAGCCGTTGGTTCGCACGCATCCCGAAACGGGCACCAAGGCCGTGTGGTTTCACAAGAGCAAGACCGAGAGAGTCATCGGCATGACCCCAGAGGAAACCCAAGATTTCCTACAGGACCTGACCGATAAGATCACGCAGCCACAGTTCTGTTACGCGCATGAATATCAAATAGGCGACCTGCTGATCATCGACGATCGCGCGTCGTTGCACAAAGCCGGTCACGATTTCGATCCGAGCCAGCACCGCCGTCTATATCGTCTGCTGGTGCGCGGCGACCGGCCGTGCTGAACACTGCGATCGCGCGCAATCTGCAACCGCTTATCCCGCCGCGCCGCTGAGCAAAATCGCTCATGTTCCGCCGAGCTGACGGGGCGTTGGTGCCAAGTCAGGTGGGGCACCCCACGCACTGGCGCAGACCGCGGATCGCCTCTCCACTTAGTCCGCGGAGATCGCTTTGTCGCCTGAGGGTCCCCCGCCCCGCGCCGTCGTTCGCTTCCGCCATACCTGTATGTCCGCGATGACTTTTAGGGTTGCCGCCACCACCAGCGCACACAGAACCGCTTTTGACACCGCCTCCATGGTGCCCTGTATCAAGATGCTATGGACGGCCGTGCCTAAGACGATCACCGTCACGAGGGCCGTATGAGCCCTGCGCCACGTGCGCGGGCGCAGGCCCAGTCGCGGACGCAGCGCAACCATGACCGCCACGGCAAAGATGGCCCACATCGCGATCACCCCCCAGGCAGCGAAAGGCGTCGGCGATGTGAACAGAAGGGCATCAATCACGTCCGGCGGGCTTGTGATCCAAAGCCCCGCGATGTGGATCACGACCGCTACGACCAATGCGGTTCCGGTCCAGAGGTGTACTCGGCGCGCTTGATAACGCGATAGTCCCGTCAAGTAGCCGCCAATCAGCAAAGGTTGCACCAGCATGAGCGCCAGTCCAACGACCCCTGCGAAGCCGGCGACAATGTAGATCGGATCACGCCATGCGAGCAGAGGACTCGCCGCTGCAGCGCCAATCGCTACCGCGACGACGATCGTAAGGGTCCCCCATATGACGGCCCCCCGGACCAATCCCATCCCGTTCATGTCCAACGCGTTCAGACCGGCTTGAGGACGAAGTGTGCCTCCAGGCTCGTGTCTTTCGCGCTCGCCATGACAGGACGGAGAAAGACCGTTTCGAACTCGCCGCTGTCGTAGGCGAGGTGACCGTGCGGCTGGCCAAATGCGGGGACAATCTGTGGCATCTCGAGACGGAATACCCCTTTTTCGTCTGTGAGGGTCGCGCCATGGCTTTGCGGATCTCGCTCATGGCCCTCGGTGGTGTGCGCCCAGATTTGGATGCGCTGCCCTGCGAGCGGCGCGCCGTCGCCCGCGCGTCGTACCGTACCGCTCATCCAGAAGCCGCCCCCCCCGATCCGATCGACGATCGGCGCGCCGGGACGGTAGTTGTTGGAACCTCCCCACATCGAGGGTGTGGGAGCAAGTCCTTTCGCTTGGGCGGGCAGCAGCATGCCAGCGATACTGGTTGCGACAAAAGCGCCG
>NZ_JBZMXT010000175.1:0-2119 GCF_058506495.1 Methyloceanibacter sp.
CCTACCAGAGGCCGAGAAGGGAGATACGCGCCTGTTTCTGTTGGAAGGCGAGATCCTTGAGGTCGACGGCGAAGTCGCCGCCGTGCGTCGCATTCCGGCGAGCGGCGATCTTCGCAGCAACATCACGGCAGGCGGTCGCGCCGAACGAGCCGTCACGACCGATCGCATGCGCCATATCGCCGATCTCTCCAGAAATCAGCTCAAGGCCGATGACATGTTCCTGGTAGGCGTCGATCTGATCGGCGACAAGATGGTCGAGGTCAACGTCTTCTCGCCCGGCGCGCTTCACGCGGCCGAGCGTGTGACGGGCGCCGACTTCATGACCCCGGTGATCGAGGCCCTTGAGCGCCGGGTTATAGCCGCTCGCAATAAGAGCGGGTCAGGGCAACAGAGTTCGTGAGAATTCTGTCTCCCAATCTTGGCAAGGTTTGAGAAGACATTGTTTGGCGAAGTCATTTTTCTGATTATCGACCGGCCCGGGAATTTCGCCGCGCATCAGCCGGAGCAGGCCGCACTCGCTGCGAATGCTCAGACGAGACGCCAGATTAGCAAATCATTGCTCACAAGCCATCGATGGCGATGTTAGGCGAATTGCTAATGAAGGGGTGGGTGGATCGAAGACTGAGCCCGCCGTTTCTGCCTCTAGCTTGAGCCGTAGCTCGTCATCGGACAAACGTGATGAAGGTATTCGCAACGTAGGGCGACTAAGGAGCAAATAGCCAGGCTACAGTCGAACGACTACTCTTGGGTGGGTGTTGAGCGAAAATCCGGTAGCATACTAGGCTGGCGCAGTTCAATTTCCTTGCGGCCGAATTAGCCTGGGAGGATGCGCCACGAGACGCCGCTGAGCGAACGGTCTCGCGCGGCAGTGGCGGCAGCACCTTGAACCGCTCTGGCAATAACAAGGGAATGAGATTGTGGAGGAAGCTTGAGCCCGAGGATCTTGTTTGTAGGCTATCTCATCGTCACGCTTCTCCCGCTTGGGCTTGCAGCTGCAGGGGCTCGGCCGCCGCGCTCGGTCTGGGACGAGCTTGGCTCGGGCGCGGGTATGCTCGCATTCTCCATAATGCTCACGGAGTTTGTTCTCTCTGGACGGTTCCGGAGCATCTCCGGTCGAATTGGCATGGATCTAACGATGAGGCTCCACCAGCTTCTTGGTCGGACTGCGCTCGTTCTCGCGTTTATCCACCCATTTCTCTACCAGACGTCTCCGAACCAGCCGGTTCCATGGGATCGAACGCGCCAACTGACGATCGTCTATGAACTCGAGTTCTTGATCGGCGGGATACTTGCTTGGATTCTGCTGCCCTCGCTTGTCCTTCTCGCGATCGGGCGAACGAAGGCTTCCTACCGCTATGAGACCTGGCGGCTGATGCACGGCATCGGCGCGCTCGCCGTGGCCGCGCTTGTTCTCCACCATACGTTGTCCGCTGGGCGCTACGCTGCTGACCCGGCGCTTGCTATTGTTTGGATCGGACTCTTTGCAACAGCAATGCTCTCGCTCGTTTGGGTCTATGCCGTCGAGCCTGTACTGCAGGCCTTGCGTCCCTGGTCTGTAAGCTCGGTGCGCCGAATTGCCGACCGAGTGTGGGAACTCGAGATTGAGCCGCGAGGTCATCGCGGCATCGATTATGAGGCGGGTCAATTCGTCTGGCTTAACGTGGGCCATAGCTGCTTCTCGCACTGCGAGAACCCCTTCTCGATCAGCTCTGCGCCCGCTTCCGGACCCGGCCTCCAGTTCATCATCAAAGAGCTTGGCGACTTCACGTCGAGGGTGGGGCAAATCAGACCGGGGACTCGAGCCTATGTGGATGGTCCGCACGGCACGCTGACTGTTGCGGGTCGGACCGAGCCGGGCATCGCGCTGATCGGAGCGGGTGTTGGTCTTGCGCCGCTACTCGGCATCCTGCGCCAACTTCGTCTCGAGCGCGACCCGCGCCCCTGCGTGTTACTGTGCGGGAACCGCTCTTCGGAGCATATCCTGCAGGCGGCGGAGCTGGAACGTTTCGACCGTGAGGGCATCGCCGAGATCGTTCATGTGCTTTCTCGCCCATCTGCCGATTGGACGGGCGAGATTGGCCACATCGACGCTCCCATGATCCGGCGCTACTTCGGCGAT
>NZ_JBZMXT010000176.1:0-2103 GCF_058506495.1 Methyloceanibacter sp.
AAAGGATTTTCCGACCGGAAACGCTGCGGGCACATTGGCTTATGTCTGGGATCCAATGAGAGACTCAGCCATGCCGTTGCATATCCTCTGGGACAGCAATACGCGGCGGTCAACTAAGTTGGAAGATGTTGACGAATATGCCCGCGAAATCATGGAGCAGTATCCGCGCTCTTCATTACCCGAGCTGGCCGCCTTCGAGGGACCAAGCGATTTTGAGAAATGGGCGAAGGCAAGTCACCAGGTCGCTATTGATTGGGCCTACGACATTGAGACCGTTCCCGATCCCAACCTGGATGCAGACCCCGACAGAGTGGTCGGCAACATGGTGAAGTACATCCTCGAAGGGGTATCTCCCGTGGATGAGGCTCCAGCCGTGCCGGAGGAGTATTGGGAGAAGCTACAGGAGGTCGCCGCCCGGCGTCTGGCTTTGTCCGGCTACCGGATCGCTGACGTCATTCTCGCAGCCGCCGATAGGATTGACGTGGAGAGAACCTTGTCTGGCAAGGTCCTCGACGCGATGCAACGGCACGGGTCAACGAACTGAGAGACCTCCAATGAGATCATCACTCCGATTTGTTGTCGTCACTCTGGTGGCTACTGTTCTTATCCCCTGTGGTGCATTGGCTGAGCCCCCGTCGGGAAACGCCACAGCCTCGGCGGGGGAACAGGTCAAAGAGATTATGCCGGGGATGCTGGAGGGCTATCTGCCCAAGGAGGAGCAACTGGACAGCAAGGTCTTCGTGCCTCCTGCTCCTGGAGAGGCCTCGGCTCTTCAGGCGATGGATACGGCCTGGGGCGAGCGGATGCTGGAGCTACGCGGGACCGGCCGTTGGGATTTGGCCATTCAGGACGCAGACTTGGCTTTCCCAGCGGCCGCAGACACATTCTCTTGCGCCCTCGGCATTTCGGTGAGTGAACAAAACACCCCCGCTCTCTACATGCTGCTCAGACGCACACTTACCGACATAGGGTTAGCTCCTTATTCCGCAAAGAATGCTTACGCCAGAGAACGCCCCTTTATGGTCAGTGATACTCCCGTGTGCACACCGGACGATGAGGAGGCATTGCGAAAAGACGGATCGTACCCTTCAGGCCACACGGCGATTGGATGGGGTTGGGCGCTTATTCTCACTGAACTAGCCCCGGACCGTGCTGAGGAAATCCTAGCTAGAGGCCGCGCCTTCGGCGAGAGCCGCAATGTGTGCAATGCGCATTGGTACAGCGACGTTGTGGCAGGACGACTGGTGGGTGCAGCCGCGGTCGCGAGGCTGCATGCCAACGCGGAGTTCAGACAAGCAATGGATGCAGCACGATTAGACATCGAGCGCGTTCGCCGTGAGGGAGCCGAGCCGCGAGCCGATTGCTCCATCGAAACCGAGACGCTCTCCGCAGAGCTTTGAGGCAGCCATCCGAAGTCCGCTTTGGGTCATTGGCCGACATCGGTGTGAGGAGCAGGCACGTCCGCTTTGCACCCGCAAGCGGCAGTCCTCAGCCTCGCGATTGATGTCCGCCATGCGCGAAAGGCGGACGTACCCCGTAATTTTTCCTGGCGCGAGAACTGGACAACCCGCATCTTCCAAAAAACTGGAAACGTGTCTGAGTATGGCCGCCCTTGAAAACCTCCAAGCTTAATGACCGCGTACTCCCCAAGTTGCCAGGGCTGCCAGGCAAGGCGCTCGCAGGCGCTTATATCTTGGCGGCATTGCTACCTATTTTAGTCGTGTCCATCATGGGTAGGATCACGCCAGCATCTCCACTCACCGAGTTCGGCACGGCACTCGGCCTGACGGCTACGTCACTGCTGTTTTTGCAATTTCTGAGCTCAGGGCGCTACGAACGCATTTCAGGCCAAGTCGGTCTTGACCGCACGATGGGTTTCCATCGGATTGCAGCTCTCGTGCTTTTCGGCTTCGTCATCTTACACCCCTTGTTCTATGTGGCAGAGACGTTGTTCGTCGATCCCCATGCGGCGTGGGATCGACTATGGGGCATGCTTTCAAGCAATCGACTTCGAACGGGCCTCCTGGCTTTGATTGGCCTAGTCGTTGTTGTTGGCTTTGCGACGATCAGATCAAGCCCATTCATTCGCTACGAGTTTTGGCG
>NZ_JBZMXT010000177.1:0-1979 GCF_058506495.1 Methyloceanibacter sp.
CCGATGAACGCCGTGATCGGCATGAGCGGTCTGCTGCTAGACACCGAGCTTGATGCCGAGCAGCGGGATTATGCCGGCACCATCCGCGACAGCGGCGATGCGCTGCTGGGCATCATCAATGACATCCTCGACTTCTCCAAGATCGAAGCGGGGCATATGGACATCGAGGTTCATCCGTTCGATTTGCGCGACTGCGTCGAGTCAGCGCTTGAGCTTGTCAGCACGCGCGCCGCCGAAAAGCATCTCGACCTCGCCTATATCTTCGAGGGTGAACTGCCGACGGCGATCACTGGGGATCTCACGCGCCTGCGCCAGATCCTGCTCAATCTGCTGTCAAACGCGCTCAAGTTCACGGACGAGGGTGAAGTTGTGTTGACGGTGACGTCCAAACCCCTCGCAGCCGACAGAATCGAATTGACGTTTGCGGTCCGCGACACTGGCATCGGTCTTACAGAGGAGGGTATCAGTCGTCTGTTCCAGTCGTTCAGTCAGGCGGACTCCTCGACCACACGCAAATACGGCGGCACCGGTCTCGGCCTTGCCATCTCGAAGCGGCTGGCTGAGTTGATGGGCGGCACGATCTCGGTCGAAAGCGACGGCCCAGGCAAAGGTTCAACCTTCACATGCACAATACAAGCGAGCAGAGCCCTTCTGCCACCGACACGTGAACGCGATCTTGTTGGCATGCAGATGGAACTTAAAGGGAAGAGAGTTCTGATTGTTGACGACAACGAGACCAACCGGCGCATCCTCGAATTGCAGACGGCCAAGTGGGGCATGGCCTCGCATGCTTTGGAGTGTCCCAAGGACGCGCTGCGCCTGCTCGAAGCAGATCAGGCCTTCGACCTCGCGATCCTCGATATGCACATGCCTGAGATAGATGGACTGCAGTTGGCACGTGAAATCCGAAAGCTCGATTCCAAGCTGCCGCTTGTGCTGTTCAGCTCGCTCGGGCGACAGGAGGCTGAAAACGATGCAGGGCTGTTCAATGCTTATCTCGCCAAGCCGCTTCGCCAGTCTGTCCTATTCGATACGCTGGCCGGGCTTCTGGCGCGGCAGGTCGTTTCGAAGACAACATCACAGCCGGTTGTCAAACCGCAAATGGATCCCGGACTGGCCGCACGCCATCCGTTGCGCATCCTTTTGGCGGAAGATAATGCGGTCAACCAGAAGCTGGCTCTAAGGCTGCTGCAGCAGATGGGCTACCGCGCTGACTTGGCCAGCAATGGCCTTGAGGCGGTCGAGAGTGTCGAGCGGCAGACCTACGATGTGGTTTTGATGGACGTGCAGATGCCGGAGATGGATGGCCTTGAGGCATCGCGACGGATCATATCGGCGGTGCCGGCCGACCGCCGGCCTCGAATCGTTGCCATGACGGCCAATGCCATGCAGGGCGATCGCGAAATGTGCATGGCCGCCGGTATGGACGATTACATTGCCAAACCCATCCGGGTCGATCATCTGGTCGAGGCCCTGATGCAGGTACCATCCCGCCAGGAGTGATTCCTAAGATGAGCGAAGAGACACTCAATCTTGCGGTATTTGCGGAACTGCAGGCCGCGACCGGCCCCGAATTCGCCGTCGAATTGGCGAACACGTTTCTCGATGAGGCACCCGGCATGATTGCCGAGCTGCATGACGCGCGAGCAGCGAGCGACAATAAGCGGTTCCAGCGCGCGGCGCACTCTCTCAAATCAAACGCCAATACATTCGGGGCAGTTGCGTTAGCCGCTCATGCACGAGAACTCGAAGTCAGAGGCCTCGATGACGATCCGCTGCGCAACGACGACGCGTTGTCTCAGTTGGAAACGCTACTCGCAGAGGCCGCTGCTGCACTGAAGGCGCTTGCCAATGTCTGAAGATGGACGTCGCCTTCTGGTCGTCGATGACAACAAAGTGAATCGTCTACTGCTGTCTCGTCATATCGATCTTCTGGGGCATCGGTTCGCTCTGGCGGAGAATGGCCGGGTCGCATTGGA
>NZ_JBZMXT010000178.1:0-1938 GCF_058506495.1 Methyloceanibacter sp.
CCCATAAGCGGCCGTCGACACGTGCGGCGTCGTCCGGCTCGCCTGGGAGATCGACTACGTCCGCTATCCGCGGTGCTGCGGCCGTTTCCGGTGTGGTGAGATCGGCAGAAAGTGACTCGTGTTGACCACTCAGATGACCCTCGCATTGCATTGCAAATGCGATCAGCTCAATACTCTCAATCGTTTAGGTGCACACGGATGCGGAGCAATCATGGACTACTCCAACGATTTGGCAGTCATCCAGCAATCGGCCGCCGCAACAGCGGACTATCAGGCGCGAAGACAGGCGTGCCTTAATTTTGTAGAGCCGCAGCGTGGAGAAAAGATCCTTGAGGTCGGATGCGGCAGCGGCTTGTTTGTTCATAGTTTGGCGCGTGCGGTTGGAACGAACGGTCTTGTCCAGGGGGTAGACCTAAGCGAACAGCAAGTTGCGAAAGCGCGCGAAAACTGCGCTGGGCTCGAGCAAGTCCAATTGGTGACTGGTGATGTACTCGATCTTCCGTTCGACCGAGACAGCTTTGATGCTGTAGTAAGTATACAGACGCTCGAGTACGTTCCTCGCATTGATGGAGCGATCCAAGAATTGCTCCGTGTAGTGCGGCCGGGCGGGCGCTTCATAAATTTTGCGACCAATTGGGGTTCTGTCTTCTGGCATTCGTATCAAGCCGACCGGATGGATGCCGTGCTCCGCGCATGGGATGAGCATGCTCCTTATCCAAACCTGCCGGCACAGCTGCCGCGAAGACTTCGCGCAACAGGTTTGGTTCGAGATATTGAGCAAGAGCCCTTCACGATCTTAAACAATTCCTACTCGGAAGCCGCTTTTAGTTATTGGGCGGCTAGATTGATCGCGGCATTTGTTGCTGGAAAAGGCCTCCTCACGAGTGAGCAAGTAGACGCCTGGATTAAGGATCTAGATGCTATTGAGAACGTCGGCGAATATCATTTTTGCACGACAGGAATAATGACCAGAGCGATGGCGAAGTGAGGGCCTACGCGATCAACCGCATCAAGGCGCGTTCTGTTAAGCCAGATGAACCATCATCAGCCAGGGGAGTCGCGTCGCCGCCGGCGTGGATTGCAGGTGATACCTCTACGGCGGCGATGCTCAGTGACAAAAGGTTCTCAGTAATGCTGGCATGCCCTCTTGCCGACAATCGCGATGGTTCGAGAGCCCCGTGCATTCCTGACCAGCGTGCGCATCAGCGCCTCGAAGATCACAAGGAACGTTCATGCTCGGTTTTCTTTCCCGTGGCGAGTATTTCTTGTTTGCCGCACTTCTTGGCGCACTCATTATGTCGCTGAGTTTTCACGAATTTGGCCATGCCTTTGCCGCCAAACGATTTGGCGACGATACGGCGGAGAAACAGGGCCGTCTGACGCTGAACCCTATCGCCCACATCGATCCGGTGGGATTGCTGATGGTGGTCTTGATTGGATTCGGTTACGCAAAGCCGGTACCAACCGACCCGCGAAAATATAACTCATTCTGGGCGCAGTTGGTTGTTGCCGCAGCGGGACCCCTTGCCAACCTGATTATCGCGGTTGTTGCATACAATCTTTATTTGTACGGTATACAGGTCGGTTGGCCGGGCTTTTCAGATCCGGGCGTTCGCCAGATTTTTAATATCGTCGTGATCGTCAATCTGGTGCTCATGATATTCAATTTGATCCCGCTTGGGCCGCTCGATGGGCACTACATCCTACCCTATTTCCTGCCGCGCGCCTTGGCGCAGCAGTACCGTGTGCTGAACGCTCAATACGGAACGTATCTGTTTCTGGGCCTCATCCTGCTTTCACTCGCGGGCTTGCCGATCTTCCGCTTTGTCTTCAGCGTCGGCACCAGCTTGCTGCCATATATCAGGTTTGTTTGACCGGGCGATGAGGCACTTGTCGGCATCCTTGCCGGTCTGACTCACCTCTATGGGATCGACGCAA
>NZ_JBZMXT010000179.1:0-1898 GCF_058506495.1 Methyloceanibacter sp.
GACGCCAAAATGGATCGTAGGTGCGGGGCTTCACGCCGCGGCCGGGGTTGCGATTGCTGTGGTCAGCATCGAACTGATGCCGCGCATTCTTCCGGCCACCCCCAAATGGGTCGTAGCTGCCGCGTTCTTGATTGGTGCTGCGATTGCCCTGGCTCTCGCGCTCTTGGCGCGAAAGGTAAAAGGGGCTGGTCAGGGGCGGGCCTGGATGTTGTGTGTTGCCGTCGTGGCGGACTTGTCGAGCGATGGATTGATGACGGGTGTGGGTGCTGCGGTCGCGAGTAGTCTTGGGTTTCTTATTGCCGTAAGTCAGTCTGTGGCCAATATCCCTGGGGGGTTTGCGGCGACGGCAAGTCTGCGTCAACACGGTGTGTCCAGAAAGCAGCGCATGACGGCGGCTGCGTTGCTAGTCATTCCGGCTGTGCTGAGCTGCGGGCTCGGCTACTGGCTGCTCAGAGATGCGAACCCGACAGCTCAAAACGCGGCGCTGATGGTAATCGTCGGTGTTCTTGTAGTCACAACGATTGAGGACGTCGTGCCGGAAGGAGATGCGTCCTTGAGGCTGCCGCGATGGATTTCGACCACGGCATTGGCGCTAGGCTTCGTCGGCCTTGCATTGCTGTCGACCTATTTTCATTGAGTTTGGAATCGGCCGGGGTTGTTCGGTCGCATGCTGCCGCCGAATATGAGATCGGCCGTAAGGATGTAAGTATCCTCATATTAGAATAGTGTCAGCGGTATCAGAATCGATGCCAAGGTCTGCGTTCAGGGGCAGGGGGTTTGTGGCGGATCTCTTCGTGCGTTGTGCTTCGGTATCAACTACGATCGCACCTCAAGAGCGCGTATCTTTAGAGAATGTCAAAACGATTGCGGCCGGAACCGGGTTCAAACCCGCTGCTCACTGATCTTTACCAGCTCAATATGATCGAGGCGTACCTTACTCACGGGGAGACGCAGACGGCCGTGTTCGAGTTCTTCGTGCGCAAACTTCCTGAGCGACGCGGATTCTTGATGGCGGCAGGCCTTGAGCAGGCGCTTCAGTTCCTCGAGGACCTGCATTTCTCCGCGGCCGATATCGATTGGTTGAAAGGCACCGGTCGGTTCAGCCAACGAACCATCGACTATCTCGCTGATCTGCAGTTCACAGGTGATGTGCACGCAATACCGGAAGGCACGGCTTTTTTCGCCAACGAGCCGATATTGCGAGTCACCGCCCCTCTTCCTGAAGCACAACTCGTCGAGACGCGTCTAATCAATATTATGCATTTCCAGTCACTAATCGCCTCAAAGGCGGCGCGCATAGTTCTCGCCGCGCCCGAAAAGCTGCTAGTGGATTTTGGCCTCAGGCGAGCGCACGGCGCAGAAGCGGGGCTGTTGGCCGCCCGCGCAAGCTATATCGCTGGCTTCAGCGGTACCGCCACAGAGCTCGCTGCCAAGCTGTTCGGTATTCCCGTTTTCGGCACCATGGCGCACTCATTCATCGAAGCTCATGATAACGAGGCAACTGCTTTCGACCGATTTGCCCATGCACGACCTGAAGATGTGGTCTTCCTTATAGATACTTACGATACGGAGGGGGGCGCCCGAAAGGTTGTGGAACTCGCACCTCACCTTAAGTCAGCAGGCATCAGTATACGCGGTGTACGTATCGACAGCGGCGACATGATAAAGCTCTCGAAGAGCGTACGTCGAATTCTGGATGAGGGCGGTCTTTGTGAGGTCACCATATTTGCTAGCGGCGGACTCGACGAGGTTGATCTTATGGCCATGGCCAAGGCCGAAGCGCCAATTGATGGTTTCGGCATCGGCACAAAACTCACAACCTCGTTCGACGCCCCGGCGCTGGATTGTGCATACAAGTTGCAAGAATATGCTGGCGTGCCGCGCCGTAAACTCGCGGC
>NZ_JBZMXT010000180.1:0-1897 GCF_058506495.1 Methyloceanibacter sp.
GTCGCGTAGACGGCCAGAAGGAAGAACCGAACCCATAACTTGTTTGCGCCGTTCAACAGCTGCGGATTGGCCCGCATTAGAAGCGAGAACGCCTCTCCATGCCGGAACTCATCGTTGCACCACTTCTCGAACCATAAGAAAATCGGATGGAAGCGCTTGTCCGGGTTGCGCTCCAAGTGGCGGTAGATTGTGATGTACCGCGCGTAGCCAATCTTCTCAGACAGGTAAGTGGCGTAAAAAATAAACTTTGGCTTGAAGAAGGTGTACTTCTTCGTCTTGGTCAGGAAGCTGAGATCGACGCCAATGCCAAAGTCCTTAAGGGCGTCATTGATGAAGCCTGCATGGCGAGACTCGTCACGCGCCATGAACTTGAAGAGCTCGCATAGATCCTTGTTCGTACCGCGTCTCTTCATTTCGGCATAAAGCACGCAGCCTGAGAACTCCGCAGTGAGGGAACTCACCAGGAAGTCCACGAACTCCTTTCGAAGGCCTTCGGGGAGCTTGGCCAGATCGGGAATCTCCCAATCCTCGTTGCGCACGAAATGCCCTTTGTTGGGGTCAGACCTCATCTCCGCGATCAGAGGATCCCATTCATCTCGTACACTGCTCACGTCAACCTGGTCGAGCTCGTCGAAGTCAGTAGTGTAGAAGCGCGGGCTTAAGGCAGTGTCGGCCTGGGCCATGCGCATGGTGTCGTCTTTATTGATTCCAATGCTGTCTATGGTCATAGCTTCCTCCCTGAAGAGAAGCTGAATTCACAGAGCTCGCCCATCTCAAGACGGCCCGTAAGCTTCGTCCACCAGCGTTCAAGCGCCGTTGCTCGCGTGACAGTGGCCAGGCGTTGCAGCTTTAGCTTCTCGCCATACGGCACGCGTACGGGCTCGCCATGGACCAGCACCTCATCCCCGGGGTGGATGGCAATGTCACCGTCGAGACGCACATAAGCGTGCAAGCTCTCGAACGTATTCTCGATATCGATAGTGCAGGGCACATCGAACCGTTCTCGTGTTGGAAACCAGCCAGGCATTTCCGTTTCACTCCTCTAGTTTGCTACCCTCAACAACGCCTCGGAGCTGCCGATAGTGTGCAAAGTCTCGGCTTCGACCCGGGGCAAAACTCTGAATGCGCACTCAATCACAGCAGCGGGTCTCCCCTCCCTTCCCATGCGTAAAGCGTGCCGGCGCCGTAGTACGCGCAGATGCGATCCTCCTCGAGGAACGTCACCTGACCGGGCGTGGCTACGGTTGGGACGTTGGCGAATTGTGACGCCAAGATCGCATTCACACGAACTTCGTTCCGGCTGCCGCTGATCTCGGCGAACATGATGGGAAGCAAGACCCGCTTCGCGGGATTGTCCTCAACAGCGACTTCGAGATAGCGGATGATGAACTCACCTCGATCGACCCAGACATCGCTGATCTTGCCGGCGATTCGGGCGTCAGCTCCGATGACATCCATGCCGCGGGGGTCCGGATCCCGCGAACTGATCGAAAAACTGGCCGCGTCCCGCAAAGGCACGATCTTGATTTCTCCGTCGGGTAACCGGTCGGGCACGTCTTTGCGCAGAGCGTAGGAGCCAGGCCCAACACCATCGAGCATCGGATCTCCGGTCGGGATAAAAGGAGCGCCTTGCCACTTTGCGCTAGGCTCCAAGTTCAAATTGTCGCGCTCGTTTGGAGCAGCGGGCGCCTCGACGGTTGTTCCGTCGTGAAGGAGAAACTTCTTCGGCTGCGGAACGGGCGGGAAGTCTGTATAGGGCCGATTTTGTTCGCCATCGTAGACTACCGGGTAGCCTTCGCGTTTGCCCTCACGGACCAGATAAAAGACTAGCCCTGCGAAGAACGCCCAGAAGACGTAAAGGAGGACCTGAGCGACGTCGATATATCCAGTAATTTCA
>NZ_JBZMXT010000181.1:0-1879 GCF_058506495.1 Methyloceanibacter sp.
AGAGGCCCGAAATTCGCGAGAGGTCCGTAATTATGTCCTGAGTAATCCCGTCACTGAAATAATCCTGCTCGGGTCTCTGACTGATATTTTCGAATGGAAGAACAGCAATTACCGGCTTCTCGGTTCTCGTCGTCAGTGTAGGCTCTTGACCGGACAGTATCCGCGTGGCCGGGCTCCAAAACTGCCACCACACAAGACCAGAAAGGGCGCCGACCAGCACAAACCCGGATGCTGCGAGAATAAGGCCTCTACCGAATGGAGCGATCAACGAGCGCTTTTTGTTGGATGCTGCTCCGGATTGCCAGCGCCAGACATGGATCGGCCTTGGAACATTCTTTACTCGCTGCTCGCCGGCATCCTCAAAACAAACATCAACCTTCCCGGCGAGATGCTCGTAGGCCGTACCCGAGATGCAGATCCCCCCAGGCTCCGCCAGAGATTCAAGGCGGGCTGCGACGTTGACGCCGTCTCCAAGAATGTCGTTGCTGTCGATGACAATATCACCAAGGTTGATCCCGATACGGTAACGGATGCGTCTATCATCGGGCACCGCCCCATCACGCTTTGCGAATTCCTGCTGCACCTCCACGGCGCACCTGACGGCATCCACGACACTCGGGAACTCGGCCAACAGGCCGTCACCCGTCGTCTTGACGATTCGGCCCCCGTGCGCGGCGATCTTTGGATCGAATACATCCTCACGGTGGGCCATTTGGCGTGCAATCGTACCTTCCTCATCGAGCCCCATGAGCCGCGAATAGCCGACGATATCTGTCAGCAGAATGGCGGCGAGCCGGCGTTCCATGGCAATCCTCCCTGGCAGGAATGTAGCCGCGTCCAACCACAAAATCTATCCGGCTCGTGTATAGCTGCTGTTGTCGTTTATTTGCCCGACGCTGGCTCCAAGCGAGAGTAGGGTATCCGTCAGCTCATGAAGATCGCGTGGGATCGTCAGGGGTCCGCGCATGGTCACCAGATGAGGGTAGGGCGGACGTAGGATGTCACAGGCGCACTTGTTAGCTGAGGCAAGCAGCCATATCGTTGAGGCTGGCCAGTACATTTGGTCGGTTCGTTTGAGTTCAGATTTTCTTTCAGCAAAGGTGTTGCGATGACCCGGACAGAATGGTCGATCCACGGACGAGAACTCGTCAACTGCAACTGCGCTTACGGGTGCCCTTGCCAGTTCAATGCGCTTCCCACCCATGGAAACTGCCGTGCGATCGTGGGCTATCAGATCGACACCGGACACTACGGAGCGACGAAACTCGACGGCGTTCGGACAGCACTTGTCGCGAGTTGGCCCGGTCCCATCCACGAGGGCGATGGGACGATGCAATTCATCATCGATGAAACTGCTAGCGATGCACAGCGTGCGGCAATGGAAGCGATTATGCGGGGTGATGACACCGACGACATGGCCACGATGTGGTGGGTGTTCAGTGCTATGGCTCCCCGCAAGCTCGATACGATTTATGCCCCGATCGATTTTGCTGTCGATGTCGATGCTAGGCGAGGTCACCTGAGGATACCAAACCTCATCGAGATGACGGGTGAGCCGATCAAGAACCCAGTGACTGGGGCCGAACATCGGGCGCGTATTGATCTGCCTCATGGCTTCGAATACCGCCTTGCCGAAGTCGGCAGCGCTTCCGGAAAATCAACGGCCGGCGTCGCAATGGAACTGACCGACAGTTACGCCCAATTTGCAGAAATTCATCTTTGCGATAAAGGCGTGATCGAGGCGGCAGCAGCCTGATCACCGATATGCCTGACCAGACGGTTACGGAAAGCATCGTTCGGCGAGAACGAATGATCGTTCTTGCCGGCCTAATAGCAATATCGGCCTTGGCATGGTGGTGGATCATCGCCGGTGCCGGCA
>NZ_JBZMXT010000182.1:0-1862 GCF_058506495.1 Methyloceanibacter sp.
GCTGCATAGGCAGATGGCATGGTGTCGGGGCCTCATTTCCGATGCCATGCCTTTTCATCCCTATCTCGAGGGTCCGCTTTGGGTCATTAGCGGACCTCGTCGAGCAGATTCCACATGTCCGCTTTACCGCTCAAAACGGACATTGCGCGTTACTTCCCGTCGCCACCGGAAATGTTGACCCCTAAGTGCCGCCCGAGAGACTCGCGGCGGGGATAACGCCCGACCTCGCGGCGAAACCGCCTCTGCCATCAGTAACCGCAGATCGTGCAGGTGAAGCAGGCCTATTGGTCGTCCCAATCTTCCTGTCGTCAACGAAGCCGATGGCCTCTTTCACGTGGCCAAGATCCGACCCGACGATGCCCCTGTGGAAACGATTGATCGTCTTTCTGGCCAATTGGAGGAAGATCCATTGTTCGATGAGGATGAAATCATTTGATCTGGCACGTTGGGTTTTTGCTCAGGGGTAAAATCGCACGCGCTCCGTTGCCAGTGTGATGTCCGCCAGGTACCAGGAGTGGACATCATGCCCTCCTACAGCCAGTGACAGTCTGGCAGCTGACATCAAGAACCAAATTCGAGCGTAATAGCGACGGTGTCTGAGTCTAGTTTTTCGCCCTATACGGGTATTGCGAGGTCCGGGCAAGCTAACGCCCGCCCGGGCCTCCACGTGTATCACGACAGAAGGTCGAAACGATCTGCGTTCATAACCTTCGTCCACGCTGCAACGAAGTCACGGACGAACTTCGCTTCATTATCGTCCTGTGCATAGACTTCGGAGAAGGCGCGCAGGATCGAGTTTGAACCGAAAACCAAATCTGCGCTGGTCGCAGTGTACTTGACCTCGCCCGTCTTGCGATCCTGTAACTCGTAGGTTCCGTCCTCTTCCAGCGGGACCCACCTATAGGTCATGTCGGTGATCGTTTGGAAGAAGTCGGTGGTCAGCTGGCCTTCACGCTCGGTGAAGACGCCGTGCTTCGAACCACCAAAGTTGACGCCAAGCACTCGAAGACCGCCCACAAGCACTGTCATCTCTGCGCCGGTCAGGCCCAGAAGCTGAGCCCGATCGAGCATGAGCTCCTCAGGGCTAACGGCGTACTCCTCCTTCTGCCAGTTTCGGAAGCCGTCGGCATAGGGCTCAAGTACCGAGAAGCTGTCGGCGTCGGTCTGCTCATCGGTCGCATCGCCCCGGCCGGGTGCGAACGGCACGGCGATATCATGACCCGCAGCCTTTATCGCCTGCTCGATGCCGACATTCCCAGCCAGGACGATAAGGTCGGCCACGGAAGCACCGGTCTCGGCTGCGATAGGCTCGAGAATGCCGAGCACCTTGGCCAGCCGCTCGGGCTCGTTGCCGACCCAGTTCTTCTGCGGCTCGAGGCGGATACGGGCGCCGTTGGCACCGCCGCGCATGTCCGAGCCGCGATAGGTCCGAGCGCTGTCCCATGCAGTGGCGATCATCTCGGCGCTGGTTAGACTGCTGGCGTTGATCTTGGCCTTAGCCGCTGCGACGTCGTAGTCCGTCGGACCGGCCGGGATCGGATCCTGCCAGACCAGGTCTTCAGTGGGAACGAACGGTCCGTGGTAGTTGGCCTTGGGACCCATGTCTCGGTGGGTCAACTTAAACCAGGCGCGGGCGAATGTATCGGCGAGATACTCAGGATCTTTGTGGAAGCGCTCACAGATCTCGCGATAGATAGGGTCAACCTTCATCGCCATATCGGCATCGGTCATCATTGGGTTGTGCTTGATCGACGGGTCGGTCGAATCGGGGACTTTGTCTTCCTCTGCGATATCGATGGGTTCCCATTGCCATGCACCGGCGCGGGACTTCTTCACTTCCCACTCGTACTTGAAGAGTAGAT
>NZ_JBZMXT010000183.1:0-1851 GCF_058506495.1 Methyloceanibacter sp.
GCGAAGATAAGGACCGCAATTGTTGCGATTGCAGGGAGGCCAGGCTTCCAGACGTGCTTGAGACCTTTTACGACGAGGTACGCCCCGAAAGCCGCTGACATAACCCCAACTAGGACCGGCACCCATCGCCGTGCAGCGGCTATCTTGTCGTGTTGATAGATCAAGTTGATCTTGATGAACGCAAGGAAGGCGGCAGCGATAAGCCCGCCGATAAAAGGCGACGTGAACCAGCTTAGGGCGATAGACGCCATTACATACCAGTCGACAGCTTCCACACCGACCGCCGCGAGCCCCGCCCCAAGGACGCCGCCCACAATCGAATGCGTTGTCGATACTGGCGCACCCAAATACGTTGCGAGATGGACCCACAACGCTGACGCCAATAGTGCAGACATCATAATCCAAACAAAGACATCGCTGCTTGGCACGAGCGTCGGATCTATGATGCCCTTGGAGATGGTTTTGACAACGCTTCCGCCGGCGATCAGGGCACCTGCAAACTCGAAGATCGCGGCGATGATCAGCGCCCCGAGCATGGTGAGCGCGCGTGCACCAACCGCAGGTCCGACGTTGTTGGCAACGTCGTTGGCACCTATCGTTAGCGCCATATAGCCGCCGATGACGGCCGCAGCGATCACGATGATGCTGCTCTGGGCAGCCCCCACCTGCAAACTGGCCAAAATGCCCGCAACGGCGAGAAACAGGACCGCAATACCTAAGGCAGCCCAGGCGCGTGAGACCGTGCGCGTGGCCTCCTCTAAACGCTCAACCTTTTTGAGATCTTTGTCGATAGAAGGCTTTTTTGTACTGCCCAATCCGACCGCTGACTCATTGTCTGCCCGCGTCGGCATACGCCGCATCTCCCCCGCTGTTTTGAGATAATGTCTTATTGATTTTTCGACGGACCAACAAGACGTGAGAGAGAATGGCTACTCCTCCGGTCCCAGTTCGAGCCTTTCGCGGAAGAGCGAATGCTGTTGATCTCACTCCCCTCAGGGCATTGATCGTTTCAGTGCTCGGTAAGCTGTCAGTCTGCTGGATATGTCCGCATTGGGTCAGTTGCAAACGTTGCAAGGCCGCTAGACGAAGACCGCGTTGCACCAAAAAGCTGACATTGGCAGCTGCGACATTGATGTCAGCTAAGTGCCATTAGGGGACATCGCTCCCAACGGTCAAAATCTGCCCTTAGCCTATTTGTAAGCAACTGCGGCGCTTGATGGGCCGGTGAGCGGCATGATCTCGAACTTTCGAAAGCCGACTTCGCGACACCAGCTCTCAAAATCTGAGCCCGAGTAGTCGAAAGCATCTCCAAACTCGATCAGCATGTTGAGCGACATTAGCAGGCCGAATGCATTTTCGCGTCGTGCGTCGTCGATTAATGCCTCAATCACGACGAACGCTCCGCCTTGGGGTAGCGCATCATAAGCCTTGCGGATCAGCATCTTCTTTTTCTCAAGGTTCCAATCATGCAAGATCATCCCCATTGTGATGACATCGGCTTCCGGGAGTTCATCTGCGAAGAAATCGCCGCCGACTGGAGTAACCCGGTCCGATAGACCGGCCTCGTTGATCTTGCGGGTGGCAATTGGCAGAACTTGGGGAAGATCGAAGCTGCTGCAGCGCATATGGGGGTTTGCCGCAGCCACCATGCAGGACAACTGTCCAGTCGCTCCGCCGACATCACATAAGGTCTCATACTTCGAGAAATCAAACTTCTCTGCGAAGGCTAGGAAGTTCCCAGCTGAGACGCCTGACATGGCGTTCATGAACTGCTCGAGACGTTCTGGCGATTCATAGAGTTTGGCGAACATCGATGCGCCGGAGTGCTTCGTCTCGTTCTGCGGCGCGCCG
>NZ_JBZMXT010000184.1:0-1770 GCF_058506495.1 Methyloceanibacter sp.
CTTGAGAGCGATCGGCTCGCCGCTGACCTAGCTCGCACAATCGCAGGTTGTTCAGCTCCTGGCGACAGGCTTACCGTGACGCGCCGCGCGCTGCATGAAGCTGTCGTTCCGCTGGCGGGCGGCAACAAGCCGGTTGACGCTTCTCTGGTCCGGCGCCAATCACCGCTACCTGAAACAGCAGACGAAGTATGCAATGTCGCCCGTAGTCTGGGCGGTCTCGATGCTGTGAATCTTGGCCGTCAGGCAACCGAAACTCGCCTCAAGGCGCTAAGCGCAAACGGCGAGCTGGCAAGCTACCGGATCCTTCATCTAGCCACACACGGTGCACTCGCGGGCGAATTGGACGGTAGTCGGGAGCCTGGGTTGATCCTCACGCCGCCTGAACAGTCATCGCGAAAGGACGACGGTTACCTGTCAGCCTCGGAGATCGCCGAGCTCAAACTCAACGCCGACTGGATCATTCTATCGGCCTGCAACACCGCTGCGGGCGCGACGGACGAGGCAGAAGCCTTGTCGGGTCTTGCTAAGGCGTTCTTCTACGCTGGCGCGCGCGCTCTGCTCGTCTCGCATTGGTACGTAGACAGTGCTGCAACGGTTGCCCTGATTACCGGAGCTGCGCGCGCGATGAGCCACGATGCCAACATGGGGCGCTCCGAAGCCATGAGGCAGGCGATGCTGGCACTTATCACGTCGGAGGGCGATTTCTGGCATCCCAGCTACTGGGCCCCCTTCGTGGTTGTCGGTGAGGGCGCAGACACGCGTTGAAACAACGACTGGGTTCATGCTCCGACGGTGTTACCCAAGATCGGCGGATCTAGGCCCGCTGGCCTCAGAAACGGTAAAAGGGAGATGGTGGGCGCACAATCTGAGAAGGCGAAATTCGGACCGACATCCAGACCGCCTCGCGTCGCTTGTCTGCTGGTTCTTGACCTCTCAGGCTGGCTCAGCAGGCACCGGCAAAGCTACGTGTGTCGACCGAGGTCAACACGTTATTCACGGAGCCACCGTAACCGCGATGATTGGCCCAACCGGCGCGAAGTTGCGCCGAGATAGTCCTGGCGCAAGCATTTGTGGCACAGAGCCGCCGTCGAGGAACAGGGCGTTCGGCACGTTCAACTTGATCTCAAAGAGCTTCGCAAAATTGTAGAACGTGACGAGGCCCTCAGAGATCGCAAAATAGACCGTGCGCCCGTCACCACTAACACCGACGCCACTTCGCAGCTTATGGTGCGCCGACGTCGGGTTGAATCGAGGATGAATACGTCCATCAATGACGAGCATCGGACCCGATTGCGTCGCGAAGGATGGTCGTCTATTGCGCCGCAAGAATGCGCGGGTTTCCATCACGCCGGCGCGTCCCTTATCAACGTAGAATATGCCATTCGGAAGCATGTGGAAATTGCCGGGGCCTCGACGCGTATTTGCGTTCCGGATCTTCCGGCGCGCTTCGACGTGATAGCCAGCAGGGGAGAGGTCCTCGCGGTACATGCCGCCGTTCATGGCAAACAGGAACACTTTCCCAGTCCGATCAAAATGCTGTCGGACTGCCTCGAGCGTTGCATATGGCTTTCCCGCTGCATTGCGCCAATGGATCGAAATTTGGGTCCTGGAGGGATCAAACTGGCAGACGGTATAACGGCTCCCAGCAAATGATCGGGCGCTGCAATGCCGGCCATCCTCAGGGCCTGCTAAGACCTCGCTTGCGAATGTGGCAGCCACGCTCAAGAACGCCGTAACGCATAGCAGGCCCATTCCCTTAATCGAGCCCTT
>NZ_JBZMXT010000185.1:0-1756 GCF_058506495.1 Methyloceanibacter sp.
GGGGGCACGGCCTGGCGGTGGGTCATGGGGTCCCCGCCAGGCCCTCTCCTCAACAGGTCTCGCGAGCAGCGCAAAAGAAAGCCCCGGCGCAGGGGCACCGGGGCTTTGGAGAGTAAAACGCCAAGGCTTCAATGTGGGGGGCAGGGAAGAAGCCTTAACGAGTTATTCACCTTACGCCGAGGCCAGACATTTGGATCACCGAGAGGTGCAGACAAGCAAAAGCCCCGGCCAGGGAGGGAAGACCGGGGCTTTGCTGAGAGGTAGATCGCTTAGCGATCAAAGTTCGTCTGGTAAGCGTTCGGGAAACCTTCGGCCAAAACAGGTGCGCCAGAGGCTGCGAGAAGAGCAAGTGCGAGAATTGTGGCTTTCATTTTCAATCTCCTAATCAGTGCCCCGTCTGCGAGATTGCTATCGGGCTTGACATGTTTAGGAGGTAGAAACTGGCAGAGCGTATTACCAATAACGCTGTGTCAGAACGGCGTGCGCGGAACCTCTCGCTCGTTCACGGCCCTGTGTGAGGCAGTTGAGCATCATGCGTCCTGCCTGCGTATCAGGTCTAGATGGGTTTTGGCCTCTTCGTGCTTGCGACGGCATTGCTCGACAGCACCTCGCTTGCGGTTGAAGTCGAACACAAACGCGACCGCAGACAAGGCCGCTCCGCAGACGAGGATGATGCTAGCGAAGCCATCAAGGTACAGGGCGGCGATGACCGCTACCAACGTGACTGGCACCAGCATCGCTGCGCTGATGAAAGCCCGGCTCTGGTAGTTGCGCAGTTCCTCCTGAAGTCGCCCGACCGCTTGCTCGGCCCGTTCAACCTCGTCGAGTTCTTCTCCGTCGCTCATGTTCCACCTCCCGTTACAACGGGAGCCGCTATGCGTTCCCCGTGCAGGCTGAGTGTAGCAGGCCGATACCTTCGCCTTAACAATTGCTAGATGCCGACAAGTTGAAATAGCGGCGGATGCGCCACAGCAGGCGCAATAGTAGGGAACTGGAGGCTACGGCGATGAGGGTAAACGTGACGCTCGATCAGTTCGAGGTCCGCGACGGACTGGTCATACATAAGCCGACCAACGCGGAATTTATCCCGCACCCTAAGCGTGAAGGCTCTGTTCTTGTGTGGACGGGGAACATTGGCAAGAGGTTGCCCGATGGAGCGATCTATCGATATGGCGACGTGCTGGAAGCGGTGAAGTCTCTCTGGTGGGAAGGCTCGAACACGGCACAAGGCCCACTCGCCGCATAGGCCAATTGGCGCAGGCTGAGGCACACATGCAAACGCGCCGCTAACGATAGCGACGCTTGTACTTGCGGCGTTCCTGAGGACTGCTCGCGCTGAGGTCAGCAATGCAGTTCGCCATGAACTGTTCGCGTTCACCCCTGCCGTTGAAAGACCTCTTGGCGGCCTTTGCGAAACAGGCGTCTTCGATCCATCGTGGTGCTGCCTCAGCAGCTGCACTGCTCAGCATACAAACTCCAGCAAGAACCATTAGCGCGATAGAGCGCATCGCTCTTCTCCTTCTACGTGGTTATGGGGAGGCTCGATCAGATGGCTTCCTCCGCGCAGCGCAGAATATAGCAACGTTACGCGCTTGACGGTAGTTTCCACCTTAGCGGATCGGAAGTCGCTTGAACGGCAGGCTCAAGGATCGCTTCGTCTAGCCGTGCGCAGGTCAAGCGGTGGTGCTAGGCTTCTCCCGTGGGGTGGAGAGGGCCAATGGAGATTTTCCTCGCAATCATTTTTGCAGCCGTTTTC
>NZ_JBZMXT010000186.1:0-1748 GCF_058506495.1 Methyloceanibacter sp.
CGAATGTAAGAGTTCGAGCTAATCACCGGCTGCGGTCCAGGTGGCAGAAGGGCGTCGGTTTTTGCCGGGGCCTCGTCGGCTTGCCCTCCGACAGTCGACGTCACTTAGCGGCGGCGCAACTTCGCTTTCGAACACTTGCCGGCATCGCGTGTCGATCTGACCTCGTCTATATGCGATCGACGCAACATCCCATAAGGCGACATTGGCCGATCGATGGTTGACTGCACAACTTGGGCGCCCGATCATGTCTGCTATCCGGCGTGCTACGGCCGTTTCAGGCGTCCGGGATTGGCAGAACGTGACCAAAGGCGGCAATCACTGCATGTCGACATTTGGGCCAATCAACCGATGCTGGTCGGACTGGCTCGTAGATATACGTTTGGTTTGTGACCGCGTGGGCTGTCGAAGGAGAGACCACTCCCTCCACCAGTGGAACTACGGTTTCGGGGTTATTGCTGCGCAGCTCGCGGGGTGAGGGCAATTCTTGGACCCTAATGATCAAGACGGGAGGCTGCCATGTCTGATCAACCCAAATTCGATGAGACGGCTTTCAGACAATTCGAACGAGACGGCTATTCTCGCGTTGCTGAGGGCTACGCGAGCAAGACAGCGCTAGTCTCGGCGCAGGCAAACGACGCAATTCTGGACGCCGCACAAGTGGGAAAAGGTGCTGATGTTCTCGACGTTGCTTGCGGGCCCGGCCTGCTCACTCACGCAGCAATCGAAAGAGGCGCTAACGTCTCAGCGATTGATTTCGCTCCGAAAATGGTCGACCTCGCGCGGGCAAGGAATGCCTACGCGGACATCCGAGAAGGTGATGCCGAAAACCTTCCGTTCGATGCTGGTCGTTTTGATGCGGTCGTCTGTAGCCTTGGCATTCTACATTTCCCGAACCCTGAACGAGCGATGCAAGAGGCATTTCGCGTTTTGAAGCCCGGTGGACGCTACGCCATAACATGTTGGCGACCGCCGAGACCGGATGCCAACCCATTCTTGGCGATCGTTCTAGGTGCCATTCAAGCTCATGGCTCGATGGACGTCGATCTCCCTGCCGGACCGCCGCTCTTCCGCTTTTCGGAGCCTGAAGAGTGCGAGCGAGTCCTGGCGGCGACCGGCTTCGATGACATAAGGAGCATAGAAGTGCCGTTGCATTGGCCGAGTGCTTCTCCCGAAGATTTCGTCCGAGAAGTTCCAACCAGTACGGGCCGGTTTGGCCCCTTGCTCGACGCTCAAAGCGATGCTCAGCGACCTGCGATTGAAGCCGCAATTATCGAAGGGGTGGCCAAATATGCTGCTTCCGATGGCCTCAGCATTCCAACGGCCTTTGTCCTGGCCTCAGGACGAAAGCCACGATGAGATTATTAGGCGTGGTGCCGCCAATCGGAATTGCAGCGTCGATCGGTGGGATTGACGCAACATTCGAGAAGCAGGCATTGGCGCCTCGAGGGCCGACGAGGCTGCCTCACCCCTCGCGGATGTCCGGCGCGGAGTGTCCTTCGACCGTAGGCCATGCGATGCGGTCCGCATCCCGCACATCATCTCATTGGTTCAACCGTCCGCAATGCCTGCGACGCCCCGAAAGCCGACCGCCTACCCTCGTCGCGAATGGTCCGGAGCCGCTTTCAGTGCTCGGCAACACCGAGTTGGGCCGATCAGCACTTAAACGAATCAACATCGAGACGAACGGCCGCTTGGCGCTAGTGCGTACGCTGCTGTAGTCGCGGGCGTTAGCTGATCAGTCCCGGACG
>NZ_JBZMXT010000187.1:0-1656 GCF_058506495.1 Methyloceanibacter sp.
GCATGGACTTTTCCGGGTTGGAAAATGGCTGGCGTGAATAGATGCGCGATAAAGCCCAAAAGGCCTGCGGCAATTCATCGTCCAGCATGATCGCTTTTTCAGCGAGCTCGATTGCCTTCCTTGCAAATACCTCGCGTTGATCGGTCCAGCGGTTTTCCTGGGCTAGCGAATAGGCCTGCGCGAGTTTGGAGTACGCAGCCGCGAAAGACGGGTCGAGCTCGACCGCGCGTTGGAACATGCGGCGCGACGCGATATTGCTTTCCCTCGTGAAGAAGCTCTCCTGCTTCAGACCGCGCAGGTAAAAGTCGTAAGCTTCTGGGCTCGTTGTTGGCCTTCGGGCCAGCCAGTTCTGTTCCCGTGCGCTGAGTTTCACGCTAAGTGACTGAACGATCTGGTTGCGTACCGTTTCCTGAAACTCGAAGAGTCCAGCCATGTCACGGTCGTAGCGGTCTGCCCATAGTTGCCCGCCAGATCCCGCGTCGGTGAGCTGCGCCGTGATCCGCAGTTTCTCACCGATCTTGCGAACTGTTCCTTCCACGATGTAGCCGGCGCCGAGCTGCGTGCCGATTTCGCGCACGTCCATCGCCTGCCCCTTGAAAGCGAAGGATGAAGTCCGGGAGATGACCACAAGACCGGATATCCGGGACAGGTCTGTTATCAGGTCATCAGCGAGGCCGTCTGCGAAGTATTCCCTCTCCAAACTGTCAGATAAGTTATTGAAAGGCAGTACCGCGATGGATGGCTTACCGGAAGCTTCGGTAGCTATTCTTTCCGGCGCGGCCGACTGAAGTCCCGCAATCCGTGACCACCACCAGCCGCTTACAAAAATGCCGGCCAGCAGCAATATTGAGACCGCGGCTACAAGCCGACGGCTTACTTTGAAACGCGATGCCTGGCCTCGGTCGATCACCGCGCCGGCCTTATCCGGCTCCATCAGAACCTTGTAGGCGCGGATCGGCCTCTCGATATTCTTGACACTAACTTCGCCAAGCGACTCATAGCCGACCTCTACGTTCGAGCGCATATGGTCGTAGGCGGTTCCCGAGATGCAAATCCCTTCAGGCTCCGCCAGAGCTTCGAGCCGTGCGGCGACATTAACGCCATCACCGTAAATGTCGTCATCGTCAACAACGATGTCGCCCAGGTTAATGCCAACGCGGTAACGAATGCGCTGTTCCTCGGGCATTTTCGCTTCGCGTGAAGCCATCGCTTGTTGGACAGTAATAGCGCAGCGAACGGCATCCACGACGCTAGAAAACTCGACCAACATACCGTCGCCGGTCGTCTTCACGAGGCGCCCATTATGGTCAGCGATCGCGGGGTCTATTACTTCGCCGCGGTGGACTCTCTGACGCGCAATGGTCCCTTCCTCGTCAACCTCCATCAGGCGCGAGTAACCAACCATGTCGGCAGCAAGTACCGCGGCGAGCCTTCGTTCTTCGCCCTCCGTTGGCATGGGAGAATATCCCGTCGCAAAGTGTACGCTAACACGACTGTAAGAAAGACATAGCGGAGTGTCTACTGAGCCAACCGAGAATGACCGGATCGCCTTTGCCCCGAATGTTACGTGCTGCCGGATCGACGCGAAGCAAAGTGAAGGCGACATTCGCAGCCAGTGTGAGCAGATCCTATTACTGCCGCAACGGCACGTCCGCC
>NZ_JBZMXT010000188.1:0-1653 GCF_058506495.1 Methyloceanibacter sp.
GCGCAGCGGACATGGCACGAAGTCTCGGCCTACTCACGCCACGCAGTGAGCACGGCGTCCTCTGCACATTCGTTCCGAGGACGCCTCTCCTCGCCCTGATGCACACGACCGGCCGCCTCTTCCCACGCAAGGATCGCGCTCCTGCAGTCGAGCCGACGAGCCCTGCCAAACTTCATCAGCTTATCTCGGCAGAGCCGCGGCTCGCCGCATGGCGGCTTGGACGTACGAAAAGGATTTCTAACGGCTTCTATACATCTGAGGCCCTGGAGCTGACGCACAAATGAGACGGTTGAACCACAGGTTCGCGCAAGGTTGGACGTTGCTGGACGCACGGTATCTGCCGTTTGCAGACGCAGCCAGCGATGACTTACCGCTTTCGCGCCTGCTCCGTCTTTCGCTGTTCCAAGTTTCGGTAGGAATGGCGCTCGTTTTGCTCAGCGGTACGCTGAACCGAGTTATGATCATTGAGCTGTCGGTACCAAGTTGGCTCGTTGCTCTCATGGTGTCGCTACCTCTTCTTTTTGCACCGTTCCGTGCGCTGATCGGCTTCCGCTCGGACAATCATCGCTCATTCTTGGGCTGGCGCCGCGTACCGTATATCTGGTTTGGCTCACTGCTTCAGTTCGGTGGCCTCGCCATCATGCCATTTGCGCTTATCGTCCTATCGGGCGACGCCAACGGCCCCCTCTGGATCGGCTATGCCGCATCTGCGCTTGCCTTCCTCATGGTCGGTGCTGGCCTGCATACGACCCAGACTGCCGGTCTTGCCCTCGCGACGGATTTGGCTCCTGAAGAAGCCCGCCCGCGTGTGGTCGCTTTCCTGTACGTAATGCTGTTGCTTGGAATGGTCGCTGCTGCATTGGCCTTTGGCTGGTTGCTTGGAAACTTCAGCCAGATGCGCCTCATCCAGCTGATCCAAGGCGCGGCGATCCTGACAATGATCCTGAACTGTGTGGCGCTCTGGAAACAAGAGGCTCGCGATCCGCGCCGCACCGACCCTGCTCAACCGCCCGCTTCTTTCAGCGAAGCGTGGCACAAGTTCCGCGGCGGTGGGCGCACAAGTCGCGTACTCCTAGCCGTCGGGTTGGGAACAGCCGCCTTCAGCATGCAAGACATTCTGCTGGAGCCCTACGGCGGTGAAGTGCTTGGACTAAGCGTCGGTGCAACCACAGCACTAACGGCCTTGCTGGCTGCGGGGACGCTTTGCGCCTTTGCGCTGTCCGCCTCTCTTCTAAGCCGCGGCGTCGATCCTTACCGTCTGGCCGGCTTCGGTGTCGTGGTCGGTATTCTCGCGTTTGCTGCTGTCATCCTGTCGGCGCCCATGGCGTCAGCCGGACTATTCCGCGCAGGTACAGCCTTGATTGGGTTTGGTGCGGGTATGTTCGGTGTCGGCACGCTGACGGGGGCGATGGCCCTCGCTGATGATGGCAATAGCGGACTTGCCCTCGGCGCGTGGGGCGCTGTGCAAGCCTCGGCCATGGGCTTAGCGATCGCCGCAGGCGGCTTCATTCGCGACGCAGTTTCCAGTCTTGCGGATGCATCATTGTTGGGACCAGCGCTGACGGGTCCCGCCGTCGGCTATGGCGTCGTCTATCAGCTGGAAATCTTATTGCTCATTGCAACTCTCATCGCGATCGGACCGCTTGTGCGATT
>NZ_JBZMXT010000189.1:0-1645 GCF_058506495.1 Methyloceanibacter sp.
ACGACTGTGTCGTGGATGACCTGACGTTTCGCGAAACCCTTTGAGGTGGCTTCAATGCGGTCTTCTTTCTGCCCGCCCGCGCTCTGCGCGTCCTGGGCAAGCCGGGCGCCGCGGATCGGCTGAAGCGCTGCGAGTGACGCGCGCTTGATGGAATTCACCATCCCTGAGCCATCCGACATGTTCATCGAGGCGTAAATCGAAACGCCGATGAGACAGACGCCCACCATGCCGGCAAGACATGTGCTGGCCATCCACTTAAGGCGGTGAGCGGGTCCTTCGTGACCGGACTCACAGAGGTAAACGGCTGGAAGCTCTCGCTTCGTCTTGGCTGGCGATACTTCGCCAAGGAAAATAGTAGGAAGTCCTCTGGGTCCGGACGGCACAAGTGCCTGACCCAGCTTTCGGCGCGCGAATCCGCCACGGCGCTTAAACAATGCGCAATCCCCCCGTTTCCTGGCTGTCGCCCTGCGCTTCTAACCGAAGCGCATTTCCCGATTTCCCTCAGGCGACCAACAGCCGAAGCGGTCTATGATTCAACTCAGCGAGGTCAGATTCTGTGCCGAGTGGCTTTCCCTCGATCCCCGGCGTTCCTGATCTCACACGACCGCACAAAAACGGCCAACTACGTCGATTATTGACGGTGAGATGGAAGCTGTCTAGATCCTGGTCAATCCCCCTCGGCGCTTCATCCCCACCATACTTGTTAAGTATGGTTACCACGCCGTTAACGAATGAAAATATCTCCTCTTATTCGGGCAGGAATGTGGCCTCGGGGTCCCAGTTTGAGGCGGTCGTTGCGAAACGCTGCTTGATGGCGATTTTCTTGAGCAAATCGGTTTTTCGGCATTGACACCCAGGTAGTCAGACCCTAAATAATCATCAGCGCGGGTCGCTCCCACCTCCTGCGGGACGATGCGCGACCGCGCTACCCACTGACAGTTGCGGGGTATCCTCCGGGTCTTCTTGCTCCGGTTCTGACCCTTGCTGTCGTTGACTCCCAACGGGGCTTTTGGTTCCATTGGGGTTCGGAAGTATGACACCTGTCACGCCTCCGACGGCTCTTTGACATTGTAATATGAAGAAAGGGAAACGCGGACGGCGGAGTCCTAGCGTGCCGGTGCCTCTTAGGACCGGCGATGAGACTCTGACGATCTTGCGTTTTCAAGAAGCCAATAGGCGTGTTGCATACTACCTTTGGTAGTATGGTTTCATGCTTGTTGGGAACTCGTCAAAACGTAGCGATCACCCGGAAAATTCCATCCGGGTTAGTTCAGAATCGAATTCTTAATCTAAGAGTTTGATCCTGGCTCAGAACGAACGCTGGCGGCAGGCCTAACACATGCAAGTCGAACGAGAAGCTTTCCTTCGGGAAAGCGGAAAGTGGCAGACGGGTGAGTAACGCGTGGGAACGTGCCTTTCGGTCCGGAATAACTCAGGGAAACTTGGGCTAATACTGGATACGCCCTTCGGGGGAAAGATTTATCGCCGAAAGATCGGCCCGCGTCAGATTAGCTTGTTGGTGGGGTAATGGCTCACCAAGGCGACGATCTGTAGCTGGTCTGAGAGGATGATCAGCCACACTGGGACTGAGACACGGCCCAGACTCCTACGGGAGGCAGCAGTGGGGAATATTGGACAATGGGCG
>NZ_JBZMXT010000190.1:0-1586 GCF_058506495.1 Methyloceanibacter sp.
CGCGTCTTGCCGGGGTCGCGGAAACTTGCCACAACCCGCGCCATGAAGAGCCGATGGAATGACGATGATGCGAAGCGCGCAGTCGAGGCCTATGGCGCCGAGGGCGTCAATGAGGACATCGCGCTTAGAGTCTACACCACAAGGCTGATCGGCCGGGATCCGCTGCTCGTTCTGCATGGCGGGGGCAACACGTCCGTGAAGACACGCGCCGTCGATGACCTTGGCCAAGAGCACGACGTGATCGCGGTCAAGGGCTCCGGCGCCGATATGGCGGAAATCGAACCGTGGGGCCTTCCCGAAGTGAAGCTTGGCCCTCTGCGGGAAATGAGAGCGCTCGCCGCTCTTTCCGACGAAGCCATGGTCAACACGCAGCGCCTCAATCTCTTGAACGCCGCTGCGCCCAACCCCTCCGTGGAAACGCTTCTTCATGCGTTTCTGCCGCACAAATTCGTAGACCACGCCCATGCAGCGGCGGTGCTTTCGCTGGTTGATCAGCCCGACGGCACGGATTTGGCCCGCGAGGTCTATAACGGCCGCATGGGCTTTGTCCCTTACATTGCGCCGGGTTTCGATCTCGCAAAGGCAGCCGCCGATGTCTTCGATGAAAAACCCGACGTAGAGGGGCTGATCCTTCATAAGCACGGGATCTTCACATTCGGCGACACGGCGCAGGATGCATATGAGCGCATGATAGAGATGGTCTCGCTCGCCGAGGCCCGTCTGCGCCAAGGCCGTCCAGTTGTTTTCCAGACGGCGCATGTTCCGGCTGAACCAGCGTCCGCCGCGGATATCGCTCCGATCTTGCGCGGCGCCTGCGCGATACACCATCCCGGGCAGGACCCGACGCGCTTTATCGCGGAGTTCCGGTCAAGCCCCGCAATCCTCGACTATGTGAATGGCGCGGACCTCGCATCGTACAGCCAGCGAGGCGTTGTGACGCCCGATCACATCATTCGGACAAAGAACAAGCCTCTTGTGGTCTCAGCCCCGGACAACGGAGATCTTGCTGCATTTGCTCGATCCGTTCAGGCTGCTGTCGAAACATATGTGGCCGAATACGACATATATTTTTCGCGGGAGAACGAGGCTGTCGGTGGGACGAAGACGAAGCTCGATCCCATGCCGCGCGTCATTCTGGTGCCTGGCGTTGGCCTATTCGGTCTCGGTCGATCAGCAAAAGACGCCACGATCGCCAGCGATCTCGCCGAAAATACGGTCCGCGTCATAACGGATGCGGAGGCAATCGGCCGGTATGAGCCCTTACCGGAGAGCGATCTGTTTGCCCTCGAATATTGGAGCCTGGAGCAGGCGAAGCTCGCGAAACAGGTTGTCAAACCGCTGACGGGCCAGGTCGCCGTGATCACCGGCGCAGGCGCCATCGGTTCGGCCGTTGCCAAGGCGCTGGCGGGCGACGGGGCTGCGGTTGCCGTCCTCGATGTTGACGGCGATGCAGCCGAGGAAGCCGCGCGTGCCGTCAAGGGGATCGGCATTGCCTGCGATGTAACCAACCCAAGCGATGTGGCCAACGCCTTCGCAGCGGTCTGTGAGCGCTTTGGCGGCGTCGACATCTTGGTGTCGAATGCGGG
>NZ_JBZMXT010000191.1:0-1474 GCF_058506495.1 Methyloceanibacter sp.
GGTAACGCTCGACACGCGAGGCTGCCGCCAGGAACTTTTGAGCCGCACCGCCCTGGATGAGGGCAGCATGTATCACATTTGTCCGGCCCGATGCCAAACCCAATTGATCTGCGGTAAATGCGCAGATTGCCGGGATCCCCTGTCCGCCGGTAGCGGCGCGGGCTTTGCCGTCCAGTTTCCGGCAGCCGTCCATGGCCGCATCGGCGGCGTGAACCAAGGCAATAGTCCTGCCCTTTTGCAGCGCTTCCTCGACCTTGGAGTGGCCGAAAACCACCTGCCCGGCCTTTATGGTCAGGGCAAATGCGCCCAGCGCTTGTTCGGTCAGGAGCCCGTCAACCTGCTCAGCAAGGCCATCCGGGACCCGGACATCGGCCTTCAGCGCTCGACCGAACGCATTGCGTTTGGCGGCGTCTGAGATTGTATCATGGGCCGCAGTGAACCAAGCGCCACGCCCGGGGAGGCGCTCTTTGAGATCCGGGACGACGGTGCCGTCCGGTCCCAGCACAAAGCGGATGAGATCAGATTTAGCCCGTTGGGCGCGTGTGAGTGCACAGCGCCGCTGGGTAAACCCAGGGGTCTGCCGCGACTTCGTCTGTCGCGTCTCGCTCTGCACCGCCGTTTCCAACTACAACTGCCTTATATCTGTGCCGGCTCATGACGCGGTTGCGTCTTCGCCAGAAGCTTCGTCATTGCCCGTGGTCACCTCATCACTCTCAGTGCCTTCGGCGCCGTCTTCTTCGGTCTCCTCAGTTTCATCGGAAACCAAATCAGCCTCGTCAATCCAACCCGCCTTAACGCGCGCTGCCAGGATCAGGTCTTCGCACTGCGGGCGTGTCATGCCGAAGCCGTCAAGAAACCCAGGGTAACGGGTCGTTTCCTTGTCCTGCCGCTCGATCCAGCCAGCGAGATCGTCGGTGGCGCAGTCGGCCAGGTCTTCAAGCGTTTTCACCTCGTTCTCGCCAAGAGCGACGAGCATGGCCGTATTCAGACCTTCGAGCTGAAGCAACTCATCCGATACACCGAGTTCCTTGCGCTTCGAGTCCAGTTCCGCCTCGAGCCTCTCGAGATGCTCGCGCGCACGGGTTTGAATTTCTCCCGCGGTCTCCTCGTCGAAGCCCTCAATTGAGGAAATCTCTTCCGTGTCGACAAAGGCAACTTCTTCCACAGAGGTAAATCCTTCCGAGGCCAGCAGTTGGGCGATGACCTCATCGACATCGAGCGCTTCCATGAACTTGGCGGAGCGTTCGGCGAACTCTGCTTGACGGCGCTCCGATTCGGACGCTTCGGTCATGATATCAATATCCCAACCGGTCAGTTGGGACGCGAGGCGCACGTTCTGCCCCTTACGGCCGATGGCCAGCGACAATTGCTGGTCCGGCACGACCACTTCGATGCGCTCGGCATCTTCGTCAAGCACGACCTTGACGACTTCTGCCGGTGCAAGCGCATTCACGATGAAGGTCGCGGCGTCCGG
>NZ_JBZMXT010000192.1:0-1439 GCF_058506495.1 Methyloceanibacter sp.
CAACAAGCTCAACGTCACGACCATCGGCGCCGTTGTCCGCCCGGGCGAAAGCGTTGCCGAGATCGTCCCGATTGAAGATAGCCTCCTTGTCGAAGCCCGTGTGCGGCCGCAGGATGTTGCTTTTATTCGACCTGGACAGCCCGCCAGCATCAAAGTGACGGCTTATGATTATACGGTTTATGGTGATTTGCCCGGAACCGTAGAGCGCATCGGCGCCGACACGATTATGGATGAGGAGAAAAAGCCCTATTACCGGGTCATCCTCAAGACGCCTCGCACGCATCTCGGCCCAGCGGACGAGCTCCTTCCGATCATGCCGGGGATGGTGGTCTCCGCAGATATCCAAACAGGCAAAAAATCGGTGCTCGATTATCTGACGCGTCCCATTCAGTCCGTTCGCCACGAAGCGTTTCGAGAACGTTGACCTCAGGCTCCTGGAACGCCATCACTATCTTGCCACGTTCGAATGGCGCTTTGATCTTCCTCCTCAGATACGCGACGGGGAAGGATGGGAAATCAGCTTTTCTCTTCCGCGCCAGGAAACGGCCCCAGAAAGCTGTGTCCGTGATTGGCTTGGAAGATATTGTTGTAGAGTTGCGCGACCCATTGCTTGCCCTCAATCGTGAGTTCGAGATATCGCAGCGCCGGACCAAGATAGGGCTCAACACGCGACCAGAAAAACTCTGGATAATGCTCTATCAAGTCCATTGGCGTTTGATAGCCAAACCTTTGCGTGACACCCGTCTCAACAAATTCATGGAAAAGACCGTTAATTTTGCGATGATAGAATGGATCGGCTAGCTGACCAATTAGGTCAGCCGCACGAACCAGTGCTGGCTCACTGTCCGTCTCTCGAAACCGCGGCTCGTTAGGCACCGGAAACTGAGTAAATTCAATCGCCCGAGCAATTCTTTCCTCATCGATAAACTTCGCATCCGCAAATCGGTCCCGAGCATACATCATACCCCGCGCCACGTGATACGGCGCGAGGACCGCATCCGATGCGCCGCGCGGCGGACAAAACGTCTCGCCGGCAGCATTGATTACGACCTCTCGATTCCCGTCGCCGCGGCAGATCCCGCGTACGTAGCCAATGTCATGAACAAGCAACGCAACGGTATAGTGAAGCCAGTCCTCTGGTTGCACGGCCTCGGACATCAAACGGCCACGCATGATCTGCTGACCAACGAGGGTCACCATCATTGTGTGTTCGGCATTATGATACAATGCGTCTGTATTACCTAGTCGCTCGAGCACCAAGCGTGCCGCACCGCTGAGATATGTCGCGTACTCGGGACGCCTCGCTGAGAAGTGCTGCGTGAAGATTTCCGCCAAATAATCCCCGAAAGACGCGGC
This sequence comes from Methyloceanibacter sp., assembly GCF_058506495.1. NCBI lineage: Bacteria > Pseudomonadati > Pseudomonadota > Alphaproteobacteria > Hyphomicrobiales > Hyphomicrobiaceae > Methyloceanibacter > Methyloceanibacter sp. Next base: position 1,357 of record NZ_JBZMXT010000192.1, read on the forward strand.
AACGACTGAGGTCGGGTTGAACATTGGTGAACCTGCGCTTCGTGTGTTGTCAGGTAAAGATACCACAAGGCTCGCCGGAAATC
>NZ_JBZMXT010000193.1:0-1414 GCF_058506495.1 Methyloceanibacter sp.
CGAACGAGGAGTTGCGGGCGATAATCGGAAAGGACCGCCATTGCGCAAGAGCCGTGAGGAGATCCTCAGTCAGGCCGTCCGCAAAATACTCCTGTTCCGGGTCACCAGACATATTGGCAAAGGGCAGCACGGCTATTGCTGGCTTGTCCAAAATCTCCGGCGGTCTATTAGCGACACTCTGGCTGGGTGCAGCATGATCTGTCCGCCAATGCCAGACCCGCACTGGCCGTAGCACGTTCTTGACTGTCTTTTCGCCTGCATCCTCAAAGACAACATCCGACTTGCCGGCTAGGTGGTCGTGGGCGGTACCTGATATGCAGATTCCCCCGGGAACTGCTAAGCCTTCCAGTCGGGCCGCAACATTGACACCGTCCCCTAGAATGTCGTGGCCATCTATAACAATGTCACCGAGATTGATTCCGATGCGGTATTGGATTCGCCGTTCCTCGGGGACATGTGTCTCACGCCAGGCTATTTCCTCTTGTACCTCGACGGCGCACCTGACTGCATCCACGACACTTGGAAATTCCACCAGGAGCCCGTCACCAGTTGTCTTCACGAGACGGCCACCGTGCGCGGCGAGTTTTGGGTCGATAATCTCATCGCGGTGTGCTTTCTGGCGCGCAATCGTACCTTCCTCGTCGAGCCCCATGAGCCGCGAGTAGCCAACCATATCAAGTAACAGGATGGCTGCGAGCCGGCGCTGCATTTCAGTTCTCCTTCCCGAGAAGACTAGCGGCGATCAGGCAGGGAATCTATCCGTGATGTCGACAGCGGCTCACTTGGACCAGGCCGACGCACCCTCTGAGTGTCAAAGGCCGCCGGTCCCTCCACGTCATTCCTCAAAGACAAAGCCGGCTCGAAATGCGACCCTGGTCGTACGGAAATGTTGCGCCGAGCCGGGAGGAGAGCAGTATGAGCGTCATTCGGAAAAGGCTTCAGGAATTGTGTGAGGGCTTCAACGCCCACGATCTTGATCGCATCATGTCCCTGTTTGCCGACGACTGCATCCTGGAGATGCCAAGAGGCGATAAGGCGTGGGGCAGTCGCATGGAAGGTAAGGAGGCTGTTAGGCGAGGATTGGCCAGCAGGTTCGAAGGCCTGCCCGATGTCCACTACGGTGACGCTGTTCATTTTGTTGATGAAGAAGCAAGCACAGGAATGAGTAAGTGGACGCTGACGGGCACGATGAACGACGGTAAGCGGATCGAAGTCTGGGGATGCGACTTCTATACGTTCCGAGACGACCTGGTCGTCCGCAAGGATTCCTACTGGAAGATCGTTAGCTGAGTTGCCAAAGCTAATCATGGGCGAAGACCTGCCGCGCTTGCTGAAGCTCAACGAGCCTGGCCGAATCGTTTGCCACGCATGTCGGCGATTGGAGGCTACGCGGTCGTTTGTCACCGCCTCCATA
>NZ_JBZMXT010000194.1:0-1411 GCF_058506495.1 Methyloceanibacter sp.
CGGGCTTCGACAAGGAGGCTATCTTCAATCGGGACGATCTCGGCAACGCTTTCGCCCGGGCGGACAACGGCGCCGATGGTCGTGACGTTGAGCTTGTTGACGATGCCGCGCGTTGGCGCGCGGAGGATCGACCGCCGCACGCGATCCTGAGTTGCCTTGAGGGCCTCCTCGGTAACAGCCAAGCTCGCCAACGTCTCGGCCAGGGCCTCGCTGGCGCCCGAGTGGAAGCTTGTTTGGAGCGCTTCGATCTTTGATTGCGTTTCTTGGATGGCCGCTTTCATTCTTGGGAGGGCAGCAAGCAGAACGTTGATGTCGCGCCGCTCCGATCGTTCCTGGCGGGCGAGTTTAAGCACCTGCATCTCCGGAAACGCGCCCTTACGTTGCAAGTCGTCCGCGAGTTTCAGCTCCTTTTGTGTGAAAACGATCGTCTCTCGCATTTCCTCAAGCTTGGTCTCGGCCTCCTCGAGTTCGAGCTGGCGTTGTGCCAGCTGTTGGCGGGTTACGGTCAGTTCTTGGTCGAGGGCGGCTTTGCGGGCTTCGAACAGAGCACGTTCGGGCGCGGCCACCTTGTCATCCAGGCCCGGAATATCGAAGCGCGGCTCGGCTCCTGTGGTCTCAGCGATCAGCCGGGCGCGGCGTGCGAGGAGCGCCATGCGCTTTTGTTTGAGTTCGCCGTGGCTTGCCGAAAAGTTCGTGTCGTCGAGGCGAACAAGAGGGGCGCCCTGTTCGACCTGCTGCCCCTCCCGAATCTCGATGGCGGCAACGATCCCGCCTTCAAGCGGCTGCACGACCTGGACATGGCTCGACGGGATCACGCGCCCTTGACCGCGGGTGACTTCTTCGATCATCGCAAAATGGGCCCACACCCCGGCTAAGATGAGTCCGATCGTCACGGCTGCGAGCAAGGGCAGGGCGCTGCGCGACCCCTGAAGGTCCATGGCCGTGCCGATATCGTTGGCAAATGTTTCGTCGAGGGCTCTCATGGGGCGCGCCCCTCGGTTATGGGGCCTGGCGGCACGGAAGCCGCAGAGCGGGCCGCGTCGCGAAGCTTGCTGATCACCTCGGCTTTCGGACCGTCCATGACCACCCGGCCATTGTCAAACACCACGAGTCGGTCGACCAATTCGAGCATCCCGTCGCGGTGCGTTGAGACAAGCACGGTCACATCGGCGTCGAGCCCCGATTTCAGTCGCTGCACCAGGGCGCGTTCGCTCGCCGTATCGAGGGCGGCTGTCGGCTCGTCCAGGAACAGGATCTTGGGATCTCGGACGAGGACACGGGCCAGTCCGATGGCTTGGCGTTGTCCGCCAGACAAGGAGCGCCCGCGTTCGGAGATTGGCATGCTCAAGCCCTGCGGATGGCGTGCGGCGAAGAGATCAACGCCCGACAGGCGAACGGCGCGCTGAACGGC
>NZ_JBZMXT010000195.1:0-1368 GCF_058506495.1 Methyloceanibacter sp.
ATCGCAAGCAACCTCGTCGAAGCGGGAAACAAGCGCGCCAGCGAGGCGGGACTCGCCAACTGCCGATTCCAAGAGGGCGACGCGTCGGATCTGAACGGGCTGGACGATGAGAGCTTCGACCTCGTCGTCAGCATCTTCGGTGCCATGTTCGCGCCAAAGCCCTACGACGTCGCGAAGGAAATGGTGCGCGTCACCCGCCCTGGCGGGCGCATCATTATGGGGAACTGGATTCCCGGCGACCCGACGCTTATCGCCCAAGTGCTGAAGGTCAGTGCCGCCTACACGCCGCCACCGCCAGAAGGCTTCGTCAGCCCCGTTACCTGGGGCGTGGAAGACGAGGTGGTCTCGCGCTTTACCGCTGCCGGCGTCCCTGAAGGGAACATCGCGTTCGCAAAAGAGACCTTCACGTTCAACGCGCCTATGCCGCCATCGGATGTACTCAGCACGTTCCGACATTATTACGGGCCGACGATGAATGCTTTTGAGGCGGCGGCGAAAGACGGTCGCGCGGACGCGCTCCAATCGGAGCTCGACGACTTGTTCAACAGCCACAACAAGGCCGAGACGCCAGGCACGACTTCTATCCCTGCAACCTTTTTGCGGGTCACAGTCTTACGCAGCTGAGCCGAAACGTCTGAGTGTTTGCTTACGCTGCCGCTGCGCTACTTGGGCGCTTGTTTGTTTGCGCTACTGCTTCGCTACTTGAGCGCAACGCCCGAGCATGATGCAGACGGGGCACGTCAGTCTACGTGCCCTTAGCCTTCCCGGCGGCGGCCTTTGGCAGGTGGTTTCTTCTTCAAGCGCGCGAGCGTCTCTTGAAAGCGTTGGGTAGCATCGCGCATCGTCGCATCGTCCGTATCCTGCTGAACGCCGACGCTTGCGACCTCGCGCTGCAGCGCCGCAAAGCGTTCGTACTCATCTTCGGACATTTCGGCGATGGACTCGGCATTCTCGGTGATTTCGCGTGTGAGCGCTGGCAGCGCTCGCCAGCGATAGAGCATGTCCGCAAACTGATCTGCGACTTCATCGCGCTGCATTTCGGGCTTCAGAAAGGCGTGGCGCGCGTGGTGGCTCTCCAATAACAGCTTGTCGAGAAGCGCCCCGTGAGGTCCATCATGCAACTTGACGATCAGCCCATCGCGCGAAATGGCGTGGTCGTTGTGAATGGTTTGCGTCGTTGCGGACAGTAACGCGGCGAGCTTCTTGTCCGGCACGTCTATGCTGGCAATCTCTTCGGTGTACTGGTCCAGCAGCCAGGGGTGGTTTACAAGCGCGAGCGCAACGATCGTTCCAAATCCATAGGCCGTCGGGGGCGGCAGCGCCTCCCGGCGCGCCGGTCTCGTCCCATTCTGCTTTGCTGGCTTGCCG
>NZ_JBZMXT010000196.1:0-1176 GCF_058506495.1 Methyloceanibacter sp.
CGTTCCGGGAATTTTTTCTCACGTCGAGCAATATCACGAGTTTCCGCAATATACCGACTTCCTTCGCCAGCTCTCAACGTTCTCGCGTGTCATAGCTTTCGACAAGCGGGGACAGGGGCTTTCTGATCGAATTGAAGGGGTTGCGACGTTCGAACAGCGCACCGATGATCTGCTCGCTGTCATGGAGGCGACGCGGAGTGAGACGGCCGCCGTTTTTGGGCTCTCAGAAGGCGCTGCTATGGCGCTCTTGTTCGCTGCATCGCATCCACAGAAAGTCAGCCACGTCATCACCTTTGGCGGTTATGCGAAATCCTGTGCAGCTCCCGATTATCCGTACATGCCTTCCAAAGAGGATCGACGAGCAAAGATCGGCAGATGGATTGAGGATTGGGGAACGGGGGATACACTCGACGTTTTCGTGCCAGCACTGGCGGATTCAGATGCGGCGAAACGACTATTTGGAAAGCTGCAACGAGCCTCATGCGCACCCTCCGCAATGCGGAAATATTTCGATATGAACTTGTCGATCGATGTGCGCGAAATGCTGTCGCTGGTGCGAGCCCCAACGCTGGTAATGCACCACCGGGACGACAGACAGGTGCCATTCGCTTGCAGCGAGGACCTTAGATCACGACTCCCAAATGCGACATTAGTCGACTGCGGCGAAGGAGGACATTACTTCTGGGGCGCCCATAATGACCGAGTCGTATCAGAAATACGTCAGTTTCTTGTCGGCGATACATTTGCGTCTTACTCAACTGACCGCGTTCTCGCGACCGTTCTTTTTTTGGACATCGTCAACTCCAGCCAGAAGCTAAACGACATGGGCGATGCGGCTTGGCAAGAAATTTTGGAACGCCACGACAATGAGGCCGCAGATTTGATTGAACTTTATCGCGGCAGCTTTATCAAATCCACGGGCGATGGGCTGTTAGCGACCTTCGACGGTCCGGGCCGAGCGGTTCAGTGCGCTTGCGCTCTAGTTCGCCGACTTGCACAACTCGGCATAGAAGCGCGTGCCGGGCTGCATACGGGCGAAATCGAGTTAAGAGGTAAGGATATTAGCGGAAGCGCCGTTCATGTTGCAGCGAGGATTGAGGAAAACTCTTCAGCCGGTGAAGTGCTTGTGTCCCGTACGGTGGTCGATTTAACGATTGGGAATAGCTTCATCGAATG
>NZ_JBZMXT010000197.1:0-1172 GCF_058506495.1 Methyloceanibacter sp.
AAGATCGAAGCAAAGATGCGCGAGATCATCCAGCGCGACTCGCCGTTCTCGTACGAGCTGATGGAGCGCGAGGCGGCGAAAAAAATGTTCGGCGAGATGGGTGAGGACTACAAGGTTGAACTCATCGACGCGATTCCCGAAGGCGACGACATCAAGATTTACTCGCAGCGCGAATGGTTTGACCTCTGCCGCGGACCGCACATGACGTCTACGGGCAAGATCGGCAAGGCGTTCAAGCTCCAGAAGATCGCCGGCGCCTATTGGCGGGGCGACAGTAACAATCCCATGCTTCAGCGTATCTATGGCACGGCTTGGGCGACCGAAGAGGATCTCAAGGCTTATCTCCATATGCTGGAAGAGGCGGAGAAGCGCGATCACCGCCGCTTGGGCCGTGAGATGGACTTGTTTCACTTCCAGGAAGAGGCGCCGGGCGCTGTATTTTGGCACGCTAAGGGCTGGTCGCTGTTCCAGTCGCTGATTGGCTATATGCGGCGGCGACAACAGGACTGGGGTTATGTCGAGGTCAATTCGCCCGACATGATGGAACGGACACTTTGGGAGGAGTCCGGCCACTGGGAGAAGTTCCAGGAGAATATGTATCTCGCCGAGACACCCGACGACCGGGTGTTCTGCTGCAAACCCATGAATTGTCCTGGCCATGTGCAGATCTTCAAGAACGGCCTGAAGAGCTATCGCGACCTGCCTCTGCGCATGGCCGAGTTCGGTAAGGTTCATCGCTACGAGCCATCCGGCGCGCTGCATGGTCTGTTACGGGTCCGCCACTTCACTCAGGATGATGCGCATATCTTCTGTACTGAAGATCAAATTACGGAAGAGTGCGTGAAGCTTAACGAACAGATGCTTTCCATCTATCGCGATTTCGGCTTCGAGGATGTTCGAATCAAATTCTCCGATCGTCCCGATAAGCGTGTCGGCGAGGACGCTGTTTGGGACAAAGCCGAGGCTGCGCTGAAGCGTGCCGTTGAGGCTGCCGGACTGACATATGAACTGAATCCCGGCGAGGGCGCCTTCTATGGGCCCAAGCTCGAGTACGTCCTGCGTGATGCGATCGGTCGCGACTGGCAGTGCGGAACCATTCAGGTGGACCTAAACATGCCAGAGCGGCTCGGGGCCTACTATATCGGCGCCGATGGAGAGAAGACGGTACCGGT
>NZ_JBZMXT010000198.1:0-1171 GCF_058506495.1 Methyloceanibacter sp.
AGCGTGTCGAGATCGACTCCGGGGCGGCCGATCCAGCGGTCGAGGGACTCACCGAGCGCCTGCTCCTCGCTCGTCAGCTCTGCCAAATCAAGGAAAGCTGGATTCGTCGTTACGATGTTGCGGTTTGGATCGGTGACAACGAATCCGTCAGGAAGGTTCTCGACAACGCTAAGCAGCTTATTGCCAGCTTTGGGAGTCGCTGCGTCCGCACCGGCAGCAGAGAAGCGAATAAGGAAGTGAGCAGCAGCATCTTGGCGGAACATCGAGGCGCCTATCGTCGTCTCAACGTCTGTGTTTTGCAGTTTCGCCGCGATCTCCTCAGCCCGCCCAGTGGTGCGAACCTTTGTAAGATGCGCTTGGACAGCCTTGCTACTTTGAGGTTCGAAGAGGTCGAGGAACGATCGCCCCGTTAGCCGTTTGATCGACTTATCCAAGAGTTCGCTTGCAGCAGGGTTCGCCTCCACAATCTTCAGGGAGTTGGCGTCAACAATAACGACAGGTTGGGCGGCGATTTGGAACAAGAGCCGATATCGCGTTTCTGCATGGCGCAGGCGCGCGTATTCACGCTCCATGGACTGCTGTGCATCAACCAGGCGCTGCTGTAGCGCAGCCATGGGACGCAAGTCTCGCCCAACGGCAATGATCCGCCCGCTATCGCTGACGCGCAATGCCGCATAGCGCATCGGAATGTCAGATCCATTCTTTGATGGATGATTGACTTGCCGCCAGCGCGTCGGCGCGTTGTCTTTAATGTTTTGGAGTAGCTCTTTGATTTTCGGCTGGCTCTCGACAGTCACCGTGTCAATCCAGCGCGACCCGAGCCAAGACTCGAATCCTTCGTTTTGCAAGTCTTCGTCGCCGAGCGATACGTCGCGGATGACGCCGTTGGCATCGATGATCAGCGCGATGTCAGCCGCCGCGGCAATGAGTTCGGCCGCACTGGTGGCATCCAGGTCGCCGAGCGTTCTCTTCGGAGCCCGAAACACGTTGCCTGCTTCTCGAATCCTCACCACGGCGGCACCTGCCAATTTCTACGTTCTCGCGTTTGCTGCGATCTCTCAGCTTAACGCATCCGAGTCAAGCAAACTCGAAACCTTCAGGACAGCCCGCCTACCGTCCTGGGCACTCGCATCAGCACCGACCATCTCGACACATTCGGGACGCGCGTGGA
>NZ_JBZMXT010000199.1:0-1162 GCF_058506495.1 Methyloceanibacter sp.
GACCAACCTTTCTTTGTTAGGTTGGATCGCCTTCGACTTCGCCATGCTCAATGAAATCTAGGCCAGCGAGCTCTTCCCTGCGTGTGACACGCAATAGTCCAAGTATCTTCAGGACAGTAAAGAAGATAAACATGGTCACAAATGCCCATGCAGAAATCGCAATCGATCCCAGAACCTGAACGCCGAGAGCATGCCCGCCGAAAAGACCTGTAGCGATCCCCCCCCAGATGCCGCATAGTCCGTGGACCGGCCAAGCTCCGACCGCATCGTCTATTCTTAGTTTCTCGAGGAGGATGTTCCCGAAAACGACCAGAGCGCCCCCGATCGCCCCAATGATAATTGCTTCATTGTTTGTGACGGCATCGCAGTTTGCGGTGATTGCTACCAAGCCGGCCAATACCCCATTCATTAGGTTCGTGAGGCTGAGCTTGTGTTCATGTGACAGGGCCCTCGATGTAAGCATGGCAACGACTGCGCCGGAAGCGGCCGCAAGAGTCGTGTTGGCTGCGATTAGCATGACCGCTTGGATATTGACCGTCCCGGTGAATGCCAACTGGCTACCGGGATTGAAGCCGTACCACCCGATCCAAAGGATGAAGACGCCGAGCGCAGATAGGGCAAGTGAATGGGCAGAGCGCACGCGGCTGCCCCGAGGCGAAAAACGGCCTATTCGCGGTCCCACGACGATCGCTGCAGCTAATGCGGCAAATCCACCAACTGCATGCACAACGATCGAGCCTGCGAAATCGTGAAATCCCATCTGGTCGAGCCAACCGCCACCCCATTTCCAAAAGCCACTGATCGGGTAGATTAGCGCCGTGAGAAACAGGCTGTAGTACGCATACGCTCTGATCTGGACGCGGCCGATGACGGCTCCGGAAACAATCGTTGCAGCTGTCGCGGCAAAGGCCACTTGGAAGAGCCAGTCTACTTGAGGGTGTAGAACGCCGGGACCTACCTTGGCAGGATCTATTGTGGAGCTTACACCAAATCCATTCCAGCCTAGCATGCCCAATCCGGAAACATCCGGCCCGTACATGATGCTGTACCCAATCAAGTAGAATGAAAGAACGCCAATGCACATATCGGCAAAGTTCTTAAACAAGACGTTGACCGTGTTGTTCGCGGGGCTCATTCCTGCCTCCAACGAAGCAAAGCCAGC
>NZ_JBZMXT010000200.1:0-1156 GCF_058506495.1 Methyloceanibacter sp.
CGTTGATGGCCGATTTTTACTGATGAGGCAATCACGACCAGTCGCTTCATTAACGAGCAGAGCTTTACTGCCTGTCGCGCATAGCCTTTGACATCGCTTCGGACATCAGCTGACTGAGTTCTTGGACCTGGTGAGTGTATGTCTGCATCTGCGTCTGCGCGAATTTGCTCTGAAGGGTCAGAATCTCTTGCATGTCCTTTGCCCTGGCTACTTCTTTTGCCAATGTGAAAGAACGTTCGGCGTTTTCCTTCGCGAACTCGACTGCTCGATTTTGTAGCCCTTCAAATCCACTCGATTTGCTGTCCGATGCTGCACCCGACCAAGCCTTCATGCTTTGCGTGAGGAAGTCCATGAAGTGTCCGTAAGCCGCACTTGCCTGCTCAATATTCTTCTCTGTCAGTTCGCGTAGCTCAGGCGGAATCTCAAAGGGAGATTTAGATTTCTTAGCAGCCATGGTGCCCTCCCGGTGGTTTTGTTGCGGCAAGTCCGCTTAGCTCTTATCGCAACCTTAAGGGGCGGGTGAGGTCTTGGCCAGAAAGAGATCAGGATATGTCATATAGCTGACCTAGCTCGCTGAGGAAATCGCGTCTGCTTTCATGCGCAAAGCGGACATGCCTGATCTGCTCGACGAGGTCTGCCACTGACCCCAAGCGGACACCTCGGCCCGAGCGTGGATACCGTTTTGATCTGGGTCATTCCGCCGAAGGAGGTCGCGTGTTGAGTAGATGAAGGGTGAGCCTGGCAACCCGGTGCCTGGCCACGCGTGATCTCGCTACCGGAAATGGCCGCCGCCCGTCCGAAAAAACCACTAACTGAGGACAGCGGACAAGGAGAACTTCGCTGTGAGGAATTTCATTTCAGCCCTCGCTGGATTGGCCGCGATTTATTCCGGCTCTGCCCTTGCGGAAGCTGCCGACTGGCAAACTCGCTTGGCACGCGAGCGCGGCTTTGAAGCCGTCGTTTGGTCAATGCCGGCCGTTAGCATGATCGCGTTGCGTGACGCATATTTCAGCGTTGGTGGTGACTACAACACGGTCTACTACCTGACGAAGCCGCCGACAGCACTTCAGGAAGCCCTTACGCCGAATAATCAAACGCCTTATGTCAACGTCCTCTTGAGTACTCGGCAAGGACCGGTCGTTCTCGATATACCGCC